>JACRLS010000030.1 GCA_016235225.1 Nitrospirota bacterium
ACGGCGCGCCATCCGGGAAAGCGGGGCCGAGGTGGTCGCGACGAGCTGTCCAGCCTGCATGATCCAACTCAAGAATGGGCTACGCGGTCAGGCCGAGGTGAAACATGTGGCGCAACTGCTTCAAGAGAGCTATGCGGCCGGGCCCCTGAAGGCGACAGATCGACTGTGACGTTCCGCAAGGCAGACTGGATCTTCGCCGGTGCGGCCCTGATGGTCATCATCGGCGTGGCGATGCTTCCGTCGCCGCGCGATCGCAATCCGATAATCCCGACCGATCCCGAACATCAGGCCGTCACCGTGGAGAAAACCTGTCTGAACTGCCACGCCCCGATGGAAAGGCGTCCGTTGCCGGATCGGCATCCCACACGTCAGGACTGTTTCCGGTGTCACGCGCGAAGCGGCGGGTAAACGAGGAAGGGACCACGCATGATCAAGGTCTTGATCTTCGGCCATGAACTCAGAGAGGCCCTTGGGGAGGCGGAGCTCGAAATCGAGAGCGCGGCCCCAGCCACGGTCCAAGCCTTCCTCGACGCCAATCCGGCCCAGCTCGGGAGCCTCTCACCCTTTATTGCCAGGCATGAGGTGCTCGTGACGATCAATAAGAAGGTCGGTTCGCTCGAGTCCGTGATTCGTTCCGGCGACCCTTTGGCCCCTAGTAGGGATTTGGAGAAGCCGCCGGATGTCCACGCTGAGCTGAATATCCCCACTGTTTCGAATCTCTAGTCCGTTGCGCCGCCCCTCAAGCCGATACAACCCAGTCGAACAATTTATTTCCTCGGCTTCGCGCGGCGGGTGGGAGGAGCCGTGAGGGGATCATCCGGCCAGGGATGCTTGGGGTAGCGACCGCGCAACTCTTTTCGGACCTCGATGTAGCTGGTCGTCCAAAAGCGCCCCAGGTTTTGCGTCACCTGAACGGGGCGGCCGGCCGGGGACAAGAGATGGATGACGACGGGTACACGCCCGTCGGCGACGCTGGGCGTTTCCCGGCAGCCGAACATTTCCTGAAGCCGAACGGCGAGCACGGGATGCTCGCCGGCGGTGTAGTCCAGTCGGGTCCGTGATCCGGTCGGGACGGTGAGCTGGGTAGGGGCGAGTCGATCCAACTCCTGCCGCTGTTGCCACGTCAGCAACTGATCGAGCGCCTGGCCCAAGTCCAGACGTTTGACTTGTGCAAGGCTGGTCAGGCCGTCAACGAGAGGGCCGAGCCAGGTCTCTAGCGATCTCGCTAGTCCTGCGTCTGAGACATCCGGCCAGCCACTCTCCGCTCCGTACACCCGTCGCAGAAGTCCGACTCGTGCCCGCCGTTGCGTCAGATCGCGCGTCCACGGGAGTGTGGCGAGCCCCACCTGACGAAGCCCGCCTAGCAAGGCCGCGGTGACCTGCTCAGAATCCGGTGACGGAAGCCCACGGGCCGACAGGACCACCGCGCCTAGCCGGCGTTCCCGCCTTGTGCTGACGGTCTGGGAGGTCTCATCCCATCGGACTTCGTCTATCTCTTGGATCTGCGCGGCGAGGTGGTGATCCACTTCGCGGACAGAGACCGGGACGGCGAGAGCGATGCGGGCCCATTGGTCGGTGTCGTCCAGCTCTGCCACCACCAGGAAATCTTCCTGTGCGAGGAGGTGCGGCTCAGGGAAGCAAGCTCCGCGTCCGTTGGCCAGGCGATAGCGTCGCTCGGGGCCGGGCACTCGTTGGGCAATCCGGTCTGGATAGGCCAAGGCGATGAGCAAGCCGAGAGAATCGGCCCGAGGGGCGCGCACAGGGGGCAGTCGCAGTTGCCGCATCCAGTCACTCGCGAGCTGGGTGACCCGCCTGATCGCCGTCTGATCGATCCGGCCCTCGCCCTCAGGACCGCCGGTCCGATGCAAGGCATCCAGGCGGAGGCGAAAGTCCGGCGACGGCCGGCCGGCACTTCCCCGGAGGATGTCCCGTTCTGTGAGCAGCGCGGCGACCTGACAGGCCAGTGGGCCGAGGTCCAGCGGGATGGCGCGGAGGATCATGTGCGCGAGCCGCGGGTGAAGGGCGAGATCGGCCATCTCACGTCCATGCGGTGTGATGTGATCGAGCGAATCCACTGCGCCGAGCTCTCGCAGCAACGCCTGCCCCTGCGCAAGAGCGCGGGCCGGTGGGGGATCAAGCCAGCGAAGACTCTGAGGATCCTCCACGCCCCATTGGGCCAGGTCCAAACAGAGGGGCGTCAGATCTGCCTCCAGGATTTCCGGTCTGCGTCGTGGGAGGAGCATGGGTTGCTCAGCCGCGGTCCAAAGCCGATAGCACACACCGGGCTCGATTCGTCCCGCCCGTCCTCTGCGTTGATCTGCTGCATCCTGCGTGACCCGGATGGTATCCAATCGCGTGAGGCCGCGTCGTGGGTCAAACCGGGCCACCCGCATCAATCCGGCATCGATCACGACGCGGACGCCTTCAATCGTCAAGCTGGTCTCGGCGATCGAGGTGGCGAGCACGACTTTGCGGTGCCCCGGCGGGGCAGGGCGGATGGCCTGGTCCTGACTCGCTTGCGAGAGTTCGCCGTGCAGTGGAGCGATCAGGATGGCTGATGGGAGGAGACCATCCAAGAGTTGACGCTCCACGCGCCGAATTTCGGCCATTCCGGGCAGGAAGACGAGGAGGCTTCCGGATTCTTTGGACAAGACGTGGCGGATTGTCTCCGTGATCCGGTCCTCTAAGCTGCCGGTCCGTGGGGTATCGAGGTAGCGCGTCTCAACCGGGAACGGCCGGCCCGTGCTGGAAATGATGGGGGCTTGGTCCAGGAGGGCCGCGATCGAGGACGTATCCAGGGTCGCGGACATCACGAGCAGACGGAGCTCCGGGCGAAACAGACGTTGCGTTTCGAGGCACAGGGCCAGTCCCAGGTCGGCGTGCAAGCTTCGCTCATGAAACTCGTCAAACAGGACCGCACCATACTCTGCCAGACCCGGGTCGTGCTGCAGGAGGCGGGTCAGGATCCCTTCGGTGACGACCTCAATTCTGGTTACAGCGCTAATCTTGGTATCCAGCCGGATCCGATAGCCCACGGTCTGCCCGACCGCTTCGCTAAGCGTACTGGCCATCCGGTGGGCCGCCGCGCGTGCGGCCAGGCGTCGTGGCTCCAGCATGAGGAGTTTGCGGTCGCTGAGCCACGGCTCGCGCAACAGAGCCAGCGGAACGCGAGTGGTTTTCCCGGCGCCGGGCGGGGCTGTGAGGACTGCGGCGGCGCCTGTCCTTAGCGCCTCGTACACGCGAGGGAGAACGGCGTCAATTGGTAGTGGCATAGAGGGATGAGTGACAGTTCCAGAAAGAAATCCATTAGTTGGACGTCCGGACTGGGTGCATGGCTACGGAGAGCGAAGGTCAAGTCCCTTAAGAGAGGAACCGATACAATTCGATGTGACCATTGATACGCTCTCTCCTCATCGCCTGACGTGGAGGCATTATGGCCCACATCCTCGTCGTTGACGATACGGCATTTCAACGAAAAAGCATCAGTCGTCTTCTCCAGCATCGTGGCCACACGACTGCGCTCGCTGCGCACGGCATCGAGGCCCTGGAGCAGATCATCGCGGATAAGCCGGACTGTATTGTGACGGACTTGCTGATGCCCGAAATGGATGGCCTGACCTTCATACGGACCTTGAGAAACGAGTGCTACTCCATCCCGGTGGTGGTCGTCTCGGCGGATATTCAAGAAACGACAAAGTCTGCCTGTTTCGAATTGGGTGTGAAATCATTTCTCAATAAGCCTTTCAAGCCGGAAGACCTCGATGAGGCGGTGCAGGAGGCCATTGAGAAGGCCGCGTAAGGGACTTCCATGAGTATTGCGGGGGACCAACTTGACGGACTGAAGGAGCTGCTGACCATTGGGGCAGGGCGCGCCGCAAGTCTTCTGAATGAACTCACCGGCCTGCATATCTCGCTCGATGTGCCTCACGCGCATGTCTGTGCGTCCGATTCGGGCGGCACGATATTTGGTGGGGGCAACCAGGGCCAATTGGCCGTCGTGACCATGCCGTTCCACGGTTCGTTCTCCGGTAGCTCCAACCTTATCATCGGGAAAGAGGGGGCCACCAAGTTAGTCTCGCTGATCTCTGAAGGCGACGGCAGCTCTCATGAGTTTGACGAGACCACAAGCGGGACGCTCACTGAAGTGGGCAACATTGTGCTGAATGGAGTCATGGGGTCCGTTGGGAACGTGCTGTCACACCATTTGGACTATGGCGTGCCGACCCTTGTGGTAGGGACTTTACCTGAACTGAAGCAGTCGATGATCCGTGATGCCGCTGCCGTCGTCATAGCTAAGGTCCGATTCAGTGTGAAGGGGCACGAGATCGCGGGCGAGATTGTCCTCCTCTTCGACGTCGGGTCGTTCTACGGGTTCATGTCCTCTCTCGAGGGACTGTCTCAATCCTCATAGGCCTCCCTCGAGCTGCTCCTCACGGAACCATAAGCCTCCCCACCCATCATTCCAACAAGTCTGAGAGCGGATCCGTGTCTGGAGTCGGGAATGAGTGAAGGGTCAGGTTGCTCGACCCTGTACGCCATTGGGCCACCACGAGTCGCAGGCGGGTGGAGGTGGTAACGGGAACAGGGGAATTTATCACTTAAGGGGCTGTAAGCCGCCGACAGCGCCCATGGCGCGGTACTTGCCATCGCGCCTGGCGAGCAGGTCGGCCCGGGAGAGTTCTTCGAGCTGGCCGAGGTGGAGTGAGAGAGATTTTGCCACACGCTCGGCCGTGATGTGCGGATCACGATGGGCCCCTCCGAGCGGTTCGGGAATCACGTCATCAATGACTTTGAGGTCGAGGAGGTCGTCCGTGGTCATCTTCAGGGCGGCGGCGGCTTCGGTCATCTTGGCCGGATCGTTCCAGAGGATGGCGGCGCAGCCTTCCGGCGAGATGACGGAGTAGACCGCGTGTTCCAGCATGAGGACACGATCGCCCATGCCGAGCGCCAGTGCCCCGCCGCCCCCCCCTTCGCCGATGATCACGGAGACGATGGGCACCGGCAGCCGTGACATCACGAGCAGATTCCGGGCGATGGCTTCGGCCTGCCCCCGCTCTTCCGCCCCGATCCCCGGATAGGCGCCGGGCGTATCGATCAACGTCACGACGGGGCGATTGAACCGCGCGGCCAACTGCATGAGTCGCAGCGCCTTCCGATAACCCTCGGGATTCGGCATGCCGAAGTTCCGCTGCATCCGCTCTTTCAGCGTTTTGCCCTTCTGATGCCCGATGACCATCACCGACCGGTTGTTGATGCGCGCCAGTCCGCCCACAATGGCATGATCGTCTCCAAAGGCGCGGTCGCCGTGGAGTTCCACAACATCCCGGCAACAGGCGGCAATGTAATCGAATGTGGAGGGCCGCTGGGGATGACGGGCCAGTTGGGTCCGCTGCCAGGCCGTGAGATTACTGTAGAGTTCGATCTCCGTCTCGGCGAGCTTCGCTTTCAGCTTCCGAATCTCCTCCTGGGCGGAGCTGCGGCTGGAGCCGGCCGACGCCAGCGACTCGATCTTTTCCTCGAGCTCGCGAAGTGGTTTTTCAAATTCAAGGAAGTCGCGCATGGCTACCTCGCGGGCGCCCCGGCCGCCGGTGGTTTGTCATGGAGCAGCGCCACGGCGCCGCGGCCGAGGACACCCTCGACTTCCGAGACGAACATGCCGCTGGGTGTCACGGTCACGTTCGGTAGGGATCCGGATCGCACTTCGAGATCGGGCGGTAAGGTGAACATGAAGGAGACTGAGGTCGACCCCGGATGACGCTTGAAGACGTCCCGCAACTTTGTGAGCTTTCCGATCATCTCAGGGTGATCACCTAGGCGAATTGTAACTAATTTCACGGCTTTTGTCTCTAATTCTCCCAAGAGTTCAACCCGCAGTCCCTTGAGGCGAGTGCCCTTGTCCCCTTTGTCGACCGTTCCGGTTACCTGAACCACCGTTTCAGGGGCGATGAATTCTGCGGCGGTTCGGAACAGGTCGGGGAAGGCAATGATCTCGATCAGCCCGTGCAAGTCTTCGAGTTGGAAGTAGGCCATGCGATCGCCCTTCTTGGTCACCATGGCCTTGACGGAATTGATGATGCCGCAGAGCTTCACCTCGCGACCATCCGGCGCATCCGAGAGCGTCTTGGTCGTGGCGGTGGAAAATCGCTGCACGGCGGCTGCATGGCGGGACAGGGGATGGGCGGTGATGTAGAAGCCGGTCAGCGCCCGTTCATACTTGAGTAACTCGGCTTGGTCCCATTCCTCCAGATCGGGGAGGGACTCATCGATCGGGAGGATCTCGCTCGACGGGCCATGTCCGGGGTCCATGGCCGCAAAGATATTGGTCTGGCCGCTGGAGGCGGACCGTTGCGCTAGCAATGCCTGTTCGACGGCGCGATCGAGCACCGCCGCCAATTGCGAGCGCTTCGCTCCCGTGGAATCAAAGGCGCCGGCCTGGATGAGGCCTTCGAGGACCCGCTTGTTGACTTTTTGCAGATCGATCCGGTGGCAGAGTTCGAAGAACGACCGGAACCGTCCGCCGTCATGACGGCCGGCCAGGATGGATTCGACCGCGCCTTCCCCGACGTTCTTGATAGCCGCGAGGCCGAAGCGAATATGGCCCTCGACGACCGTGAAGGTCTTGGCGCTCTCGTTCACGTCGGGCGGCAGCACGCGAATGCCCATCTCGCGACATTCGGTGAGGTAGCCGACCAGCTTGTCCGTGTTGCCCATTTCACTGGTCAACAGTGCCGCCATGAATTCGGTAGGATGATTCGCCTTCAGATAGGCCGTCTGGTAGGTGACGACGGCATAGGCGGCGGCGTGGGACTTGTTGAAGCCGTACCCGGCGAACTTCTGGATCAGTTCATAGAGCTTCTCCGCCTGCTTCTCAGGCAGCTTCTTCTCTTTGGCCCCCTCCAGAAACTTGATCCGGAGTTTTTCCATCTCCTCCGGCTTCTTCTTGCCCATGGCGCGCCGGAGAATGTCGGCCTGCCCCAACGAGAAGCCCGCCACCACATTGGTGATGGCCATGACCTGCTCCTGATAGACGATGACGCCATAGGTGTCCTTCAGGATCGGTTCGAGGGCCGGTGTCTCATAGGCGATCGGGACCTTGCCCTGCTTGCGCTTGATGAAGTCCGGGATCAGGTCCATTGGGCCGGGCCTGTAGAGCGCGATAATGGCGATGATGTCCTCGAACCGATCGGGGCGCAGGCCGGTTAACAGATCGCGCATGCCGGTGCTCTCCAACTGGAAGAGGCCGGTCGTCTTGCCTGAGGCCAGCAGCGCGAAGGTGGCCGGATCGTCGAACGGCATGCGCTCGATGTGGAGCAGTGAGCCGGCGGCGCGCCCCTGGTTGATCAAGGTCACGGCGTGGTGAATCATCGTGAGGGTCTTCAGTCCGAGGAAGTCGAACTTCACCAGGCCGATCTTCTCCACGTCGCCCATTGAGTACTGGGTCACGATTTCGTCGTTGGTGCCCTTGTAGAGCGGGACGTGTTCGGTCAGCGGGAGGTCTGAAATCACGACGCCCGCCGCGTGGGTTGAGGCGTGGCGGGCCAGGCCCTCAAGGGATTGCGCGATGCCCATCAATTCCCGGACCTTGGGATCGGTGTCGACGAGCTCCTTGAGCTTGGGCTCTTGGTCGAGCGCCTTGTCTAGCGTCATCTTCAGGTCGTCGGGCACCAGCTTGGCGATCCGGTCGACGTCGGCATAGGGCATCTCCAGCACCCGCCCGACATCGCGGATGGCCGCTTTGGCCTTCATGGTTCCGAACGTGATGATCTGGGCGACGTGGTCGGAGCCGTACTTGTCGACGACGTAATTGATGACCTCTCCCCGTCGATCCATGCAGAAATCCATGTCGATATCGGGGAGCGAGATGCGCTCGGGGTTCAGGAAGCGCTCAAACAGCAGGCTGTACACGAGGGGATCGAGATCGGTGATCCGCAAGGCGTAGGCCACGAGACTGCCGGCCGCAGAGCCCCGGCCGGGGCCGACCGGAATCCCACGCGACCGGGCAAACTTGATGATATCCCAGACGATAAGAAAATACCCTGCGAACCCCATGGAGGAGATGATCGTCAGCTCTTCCCGCAGGCGGAGATCATAGGCCAGGGCCGGGGTCTGACTGGGGCGTTCCGTGAGGCGGGCCGCAAGCCCCTCCAGCGCCAGGTGCTCCAGGTAGCTTTCGCGGGTGTAGCCCTCCGGGACTTTGTACTGGGGCAGATGGGTCTTGTTGAGCGCCAGTTCCAACTCGCACCGGTCGGCGATCCGGCAGGTGTTGGCTACGGCGCCGGGAAACTCCACAAAGGCCGCGGCGAGTTCTTCCGTGGACTTCACGTAGAGTTGGTCCGTGTCGAACTTCATGCGGTTCGGCTCGTTGATGGTTTTGCCGGTCTGCAGGCAGAGCAGCAGGTCATGCGGCCGTGAGTCCTCTTTTTTGAGGTAGTGGCAGTCGTTGGTGCCGGCGAGGGGGATGTCCAACTTCTTATGGAGCTCGATGAGCCCGGTATTGGCCACCCGCTGGTGGTCCAGGCCGTTGGCTTGGACCTCGAGATAGAAGTGGCCCTTGCCAAAGATCTCCTGGAACTCGCCGGCGACCTGTTGCGCCCCCTCCATATCTTTCTGGCCGATCAGATAAGGGATCTCGCCGCTGAGACAGCCGGACAGGGCGATGAGGCCTTCGTGGTGTTCCTTGAGAATCTCTTTGTCCATCCGAGGCTTATAGTAGAATCCTTCAAGGTAGGCTTTACTCACCAATTTGATGAGATTGTGATAGCCGGTCAGATTTTTCGCCAGGAGGATCAGGTG
>JACRLS010000089.1 GCA_016235225.1 Nitrospirota bacterium
AATCGTCGGGACCACCACGAGCGGCACGCGGCCGGACCAGGATTTGGCCACGGTCCTCAGCTCATCGAATGTCGGAGACTTGGAATGGATCAGGACTGCGTCGGCGCCCGCTTGGGCATAGGCTTCGGCCCGTTTGAGCGCTTCCTCTTGTCCCCAGCCGGCGATCAGCGCCTCCGTCCGCGCGATCACGACGAAGTCGGGAATGGTTTGTGCCGCCTTGGCCGCGCGGATCTTGCCGCAATGTTCCTCGACGGGGATGAGTTCCCGCCGGACGCCCGCGTAGAAACTGCAGCGCTTGGGATAGACGTTATCTTCGATGCAGATCGCCGCCACGCCGGCCCGCTCCCGGTCATTGACCGTGCGCTTCACGTTGAGCGCGTTGCCGTAGCCCGTGTCGCAGTCGGCGATGATGGGAATCGACACCGCCTCCGCGATGTTGCGCTCCACGCTCAACTGCTCGCTGGAATCAATGAAACTGGCGTCTGGAATGCACTTGAGGGAGGCGGAAATGGCGAAACCGCTGGCCCAAATGGCGTCAAAGCCCGCGCGCTCGATGAGCTTCGCGCTCAACGCATCGTGGGCCCCGACGGCCTTGATAATCCCGGGTTTCTTGAGGAGCGCTCTCAGTTTCGTCGCGTTATGCATTGCTGTGCATGATGCAAAAGCGACGGCGGTCTTGTCAATGAAATGTTTGCGGGGACCGGGGAGAGATCACCGACAAGACGCGGATAATCGCAAGGTGTCTTGTTCCCAGAATTTCTCGCCGAGGGCCGTTTCGAGGGCCTTCAAGCGCTCGTCCGGACGAGCATGGTCTTCGAGTATCTTGGCGTAGCGAGGTTCCTTCTGGGACTCACTCGGATGCAGACGGCGCTGCAAGTCTTCGAACCACATGCGGGTCAAGCTGTCTTTGATCGCTCTTGGTGGTGCACCGGCGGCGAGCGCATGCTGTGCACCCAGCAGATCCGCCTGGAATTCCTGATCACGCTGATACTCTGCCAGTTGGGTTTTGAGAGCGGCATTGCTGTGACGGCTGCCGTCCTGAGCGTAGTCTGGATGCGTACCCTCCACATTTTGGAGCTGCCACTTATTTTGGTTTTCCTGCCAATACTCCTCGGCGAATCCAAGATTGACATGGTGAAGCTGGATATGCGCGAGTTCGTGGCCCATAGTGAAAAGGAGTTGATCATCGAGAGACTTCTGGGTTCGAGATGCCTTTTCGAGTTGATCGAGATACGCCTTGTCGAAGTAAATGGTGGTTCCTGTCGTAAAGGCGTCTCTTCCAGTCGGCTTATCCAGAATGCGGATGGTGACCGGGACGTCGGCGCCAGTGGAGACGACTTGGACTCGATCCAGCACTGCACCAAGTCGTTGGTGCAGTACCGGATCGTTGACAAACCCTTGTTCATCCTCGAGTTGTTTCTCGATGACCGCGCTGTTATCGGAACGAAACTGGGCCAACCAGTCGGCAATGCCTTGTTTGCCGACTTCAATCAGACTGGGAGACTGGTTTGCGGAGTATACGGGTAGATAGGTGATAGCCCGTTCCGTCATGCCGATTTGAAGAGTGGCCAGCCGAAGGCGTTCCTCAGCCTTCGCGAGTGCCTCGCGGTCCCTCTCCAATGCCTGCTCAGTTTTGTCGAGGGCGAGGCGGTGTTTCGGGTTATCCGACAGGGTTTCGAGAAACGCCTGGACATCGTGGAGGTGCGCGTCGACCTTCGTTTTCTCCCTGAGTGCCGCATCCTTTTCCGTCTGTTGGCCGGCCAGCAGACGGTTCAGCTTCGCGCGCGGGGTCATGGACGATACAGGCGACGGTGAATCGGCAGCCCAGCTTCCACTGGCCGAGAAAATCGCGACGAGGGCAATCAGCACAGGCCAGCCGCGCAGTGGGGGGCGGGCCAGAATGTTGAGGGCGCATAGTCTCATGCACGTCCTTGCTACTTGGCTTGTCCCGTCTCGGCTTGGGCGAGACTCTTCTCGGTCTTGGCGCGATCCTTCTCAGTCCGGTCGAGGTCGAGCTTCGCCTGTTTGAGATCCTGCTTCGCTTGGTCCAAGTCTTGGGTCGCCTTCCGGTCCAGGTCCGTCGCTTGATTCAGGAGCTTCTCGGCTTCAGCCAGCTTGTCGTTTTCCGCCTGCTTCGCCGGTTGATCCTTCGGGATCGAGGCAGCCTGTTGCTGTTGCTCCTGATAGTTCTTCTCCGCTTCTTTCTTGATTCGTTCGGCCAGCTTCTTTTCCTCTTCCAGTTGCTGGCGGCGCAGGTCCGCCTTGGCATGTTCATCGGCCGCATGATGGTAGTCAGCCCAGACCTTGTCCATTTGCGAGGGGTCGATAAACTTGCCTGTCGGTGTCGGCGGCGCGTCCGGCATCTTGAGAGCAAGGCCGGAAGTTTCCTCACCGTACTTCAATGTGCCGGTCGCGTTCGATTCCCCGAACATCGCCGTTCCGCCTTTCAACTCCAGCGTTCCGGACCCCATACGCTTCAGCCCCAATTCCGTGTTGCCGAGCCCTCCCTTCAGGCTGCTCAACAATTTCCGGTGCCGCGCCTCCAATTGCTTCATGCGTTCCTGCTCTGCGGCTTGAAAGCGAGCCATCTCCACGGCGGCCTGTTCCATTTCTTGCTGGCGCTGCTGCGCGCGGTTGGCGGCTTGCTCCCGGAGGGACTCACCAAACGCAGCCCCCAAGGCCCCTGCAAGCCCCATCATCAGTTGCTGATTGGAGCTTGCTCCACCGCCAGAGAGGCCGGACAATCCACCGCTTGACCCTCCACCACTCGGAGGCTTGCACGTCGCGCCCATGCCGGGGATACCGCCCTGCGCGCGGCACTGCGCGGCGAACTCCGCGTAATTGCTGCAGCAGGCGTAGGCCGATGACACCAGAAGGCTGATGAGCAACAATACCATGACAAAGGTTAACCACCTCGGTGTGCTGAGCATGATCATGTGACGCGCTCCTTTCTCATTGCGCATTGTTTCACACGCGGAAGGGGGGCCGCATCATCACTTCGCCTTCAGCTCCCATTCGTAGATCTTGTCCTGTGCCGCGCGGGCATCGGGTGCGTTCGGCGCCAGCATCAGGAACTGCTTCATGCTCGTCGCGGCTTCCTGAGAGCGATTTTGGTTGGCAAGGAGCAGCGCGCGGTTGAAGTGGCCCTCCGCCCACCAGGGCGCCGCTTCCAGGCCTTGCGTAAATAAGGCAATTGCCTCGTCATAGCTCTTACGTTCTGCTGCCCTGTTGGCCTGCACGGCATATCGACGCGAGTCCTCCGGTAGCTCCGGCCTGTTCGGTAACTTGCGCACCACCTCGGCCACGGTCTTAATGAGGGCCAGCGATTGCTCGCCGTCGCCGGCCACGCGGTAGGCGCGGCCGTACTCAATGAGCGCGGCGCGCAGATTGCCGCCGGCCTCGGTGTCCTGAGCCGTTTTCATGGCCTTCGCGAAGGTCTCGTTCCGCAGTCGCGCGGCGATCTGCACCACCTGTGATTGGGTGACAAAAGCCCGGACCGCCCGGTCGATCGCTTCATGCACCATCCACGCATCCGAGGTCTTGTCCTTCGCCCTGGCTGCCTGTTCCATTTTCTTAAGTTCTTCGCTTTCTGCCTTTCCCGATACGGTCCCTTTCCAGAGCGGGGTCTGGTTCCCCGGCTGGGTCACCTGGCATTCGAGGACGACATCGACCTGCTTATTGTGAAAGGTCACGATGTTCATAATCGGGCCAAGGAGCAACGCCACGGTACCGTCGCGGGACGTCGTGACTGCCAGTTTCTTGACCCGAACCGACATAGAGAGGGCCTCGCGAGCCCCTTCGACGAATTGGCCGGGTTTCTGTCCGGACAGATCGAATGCAGGTAATCCGACTGTGGAGAAGTGTTCTTGCAACGTAGAGCTGACGAGCTGGTTCCGTGGTTGATCGGCAGAATAGATGGCATATTTGTTCATCGGGATAAAGAACAAATTGGTCGCGAACATGGTCATATCCTCGCCGAGAAAATTCTGGGCTTTCTTGAATTCTTCCTCCGGGATCGCATCCTCCACCTGGAGCACAATGGCCGGTTTATCTGCGACCC
>JACRLS010000090.1 GCA_016235225.1 Nitrospirota bacterium
GCCATCGGCATCTTCAGGCAGCGTGAAGCTCCTCACAAAGCTGCCATAGGCGCGTTCCACACGATGGTACTTCTTCCCTTTTTCTTCTTTCTCGTACTTCCGTTCTCCCGAGATGCTCAGCACTTCATCCTGGACCGTGAGTTTCACGTCCTCTTTCTTGATCTCGGGTAACTCAGCTTTGATGAGGTATTCGTTCTCATCCTCGCTGATATCGACAAGGGGCGACCATTCCGCCACCGTCATCGCCTCTTTTCCCCCCTCACGAACGGCGAGCGGCCGTCCGAGCATGGTGGCAAGGCGTTTCTCAATATCTTCGATCTGCTTGAACGGATCCCAGGTGGTCTTGAACGGTTCCCAGCGCGTGAGTCCAGTCATGATGGCGTCCTCCTTCGATGAGGTGATGGTTCAGGAATCGTATCTCCCTGCCTCGTCCTTTGCATTGGCAGTGCCAGATGCTTTCGTATGCGCGGGCAGGAGAGGATGCCGCAATTTCAGGAGGTTAGCAAGGGGTGAGTCACGAGCAGGTGAAGCAGGAGCCGATGTGCCTGGGGCGGAAGGGGACAGAGAGGCTGGCTCGGCATGTTGCCTATTACCTCATGGTAGAAAGAGGTTGACTTGGCTGAGTCATCCCCTCGTCTTTTCCCTGGACAGGAGCCGGGCAGGTGTCTGGATTGACGCGTCGGACAGCATAGCGGCCGGGGCCCTTCAGGAGGAGACGAACCTGCCCCCTCCGGCTCAAGCGGTCCACCTCCATAAACACCTGATTCCAGGTGAGCCCATGGCAGCAGAGCGCCAGATCTTCAAGGAGATATTCCTTGGAGTCCGACAGGGCCCAGAAGATTTTCTCAGTCGCAGTCGGGCGGGTGTCCATGACAGAACCTCCTCATCGAACTAGGTGAAAGAGAATCGTGAAAGGGAGGAGCAGGTTCAGTGCCACCGAATAGCGAGTGGGTGAACGGGACGGTCCCTCATAAGACCTACCATACGTCGAGGTCTCCTGGAATATGACGACCATACCAAGGGGGCGTCGATCGGGATGTGAAGTCGGGTCGAGCCCAAGGTGTAGGGAATCCCCTCACATTGATTGGAGCGCCTGTATGGTTAATCAATATCCAGAAGGAGGTGAGACCAGGATAAGGATCAGTTCCCGCCCCTGTGCTGCGACACTGGAAAGGGCGGTGGGCTTATGCCGGTTGTGGAGTCGAGGTCCGAAGGTACGCGTTTCCATCTCGGTGCCAGTAGGAGGCACGGCTCCAAGAGCGAGCTTGAAGAACGGGAAGCGCGGGGTGACCAAGCCGAGAGGGACTTGCTGGATCACCCGGATCGGCTCCGGTTCGAGGGTAGGCTGGCCGCTCACACAAGGGCGGGCTGTTTATTGTTGTAAGAAGGCTCGTCGCAGGCGGATCAGGTAGTCGTCGACAGCCTTGGGATTCGGCTCGTGGCGACAAGCGGCGAGCCGTTTTGTGCATTCTTCGGTCCAGTAGTCCGCGAGATCGATCACTTCTCCGGTACGAATCGCTCCGCCTTTGATGTCGGCCAGCGTCCGGCCGATGGGAGTGTCTATCACGCGCAGGGTCAGCGTGCCGAATTCGAGCAACTCGCAGAGATTGTACAGAGTCCGCAGATACGCGACGGCATACTTGGCCGGCCGACCGTCTTTCTTGTCCAGGAATTTGCGCCGCTGGTTCGACGCATACCCGAGATAGGCCTCATACGCGCGATGGGGAGACCACAGCGCCGGCAGCAGCGCTCGAAGGTCGGATCCCCAGGAGTCGGCCGTCACCACGGGGGCGACCAGGGTTTCCAGCATGAGCGGGTGACAGTTCGTGGCCAGCGTGAGAAAGGGGGCGACTTCCCAGGAGGTCTCGTCCTCCAACCCCTTCGCCATCCGGGTCCCCGGAGGCTTGAATCCAAGTTGAAACATCTGTTCGGTCGGGATAACAAACACGCTGCGATAGTCCGCGTCGCTCTCCGGACCGGCCAGACCATGGGCCTGTGAGCCGATCAACACTTTCAGAATGGTGTGCGGACGGTCAGGTGGCATGGTGGCTCCGGGACTTGGTCATACCTCAGGGTGCGAATGTGACGAGAGGTATGCGAGGCAGCCGTTCAGCGTCGCCAGCTTGGGGTAGTCGCCTTCCGGGATGTCCACGCCGAGGGACTGGTGCAGCGCGATCACGAAGTTCAGGAAGTCCATCGAGTCGAGGTCCAACTGATCGCGAAGACTCACATCGAGTTTCAGAGTCGCCAGGTCCGCTTCGGGAGCGATCTCGCCGAGCACTCGAATCACAGTCTGTCTGATCACCTCCTCAGTTTGTGCCGCCATCCTCCCCGCCTTTCACTCAGCACTCAGTCCTCAGCACTCAGCACTTCTTTAGAGTTTGCCTGGCTCCTGTAAGAGGCGATCGAGGGCGGCCAGAAACAAGCCGCCGCGGTGCCCGTCGGTCACGCGGTGATCCGCGGACAAGGACGCGGTGATCAGCGGGCGCGCCACAACCTGGCCGTTCACGACCCAGGGGCGCTCCACCAGTTTCCCCAATCCAACGAGCGCCACCTGTGGAGGGTAGATGACACCGAAGACGGTTTCAACGCCTTGTTCCCCCAGACTCGTCACCGTGATGGTGGGGTCGGACAGCTCCGAACCCCGGAGGGCGCCGGCACGGGCCCGCTTCACGAGATCCTGAAAGTTCTTCATAAGCTTGCCGAGAGGCTGCCGATCCGTCTGGTGCAGGGCCGGCGCCACGAGTCCGCCTCCTCTGAGAGAAATGGCCACGCCGACATGTATGTCCGGGCTTTGGATCACGTCGGACCCCTTCCACACCGCATTCAACTCCGGGACCTCGCGTAAGGCCAACGCCACCGCTTTGAGGAGCAATACACCAACAAGCAGGCGGTCGGTCACAGGACGTCTCAGGTTATCCTCTGTGAGCCATGCCATGGCCGTTCCCATATCAATGGTCGTGCTGAGATAGTAATGAGGAATCTCGCGCTTTGACCTGGTCATGGCCGCCGCGATGGTCTGCCGCATCCGGGCCTGCTTGTCTGCTGCCGCGTCGGCAGCGGAGGCGATAGGCGATGGGCTCTGGGCAATAGGTGGTCTAGCCTCCGTGCCGCTAGTCTCTCGCCTATAACCCATTGTCTGCGTGCTTCGTTCGATGTCCTCCAACGAGATGGCGCCATCGGGGCCTGTCCCGTGAACCGTCGAAAGGTCCACGCCGAGTTCGGCGGCGAGTTTCTTCGCTGCGGGGGAAATGCGCACGCGTTCGCCTTCCGCCGGCGGCCGAGGTTGAGGAGGGGGCGGAGCGGCGGGTTGTTCCTTTCGCTCACCCTTAACCTGAGCCTCAACCTCAGCCTCAACCTGTCCGCTCCTTGTGCCCTCTTCTCGGATGATCGCCATCACGGTTCCGACCGCCACGGTGTCGCCGGGTTTCGTCAGGAGTTGTTCAATGACGCCGGTGTGAAAGGACTCGATCTCGATGGCCGCCTTCTCGGTATCGATCTCTGCGAGAATCTCGCCCTTGGTCACCTGATCGCCCACCTTCTTCCTCCAGGTGATCAAGGTCCCCGTGGTCATATCGGCGCCGAGTGTCGGCATCAAGAAGTCAGCCATGGCCGAGACTCCGTGAAACGTCACACGTGAAGCGTGAAGCGTATCTCGTCAGAATCGTCTCGCGAGATACGAGATACGAGCGACGAATGACGAGGAGGGCAGGCGGTGACGAACAGTACGCGCAGATCATCGCTTCCCCACCACCGCGTGAACTGCTTGAACAATGCCGGCGACTTGCGGCAGTGCCGCATCTTCAAGATGTTTCGGGTAGGGGATCGGCACTTCCACGCTGCAGACCCGCGCGACCGGGGCATCGAGGTCGTAGAAGGCGCCTTCCATGATTTGCGCGGACACCTCAGCCGCAAAACTGCCGGTCCGCCACCCCTCGTCGATGACGACGGCACGATGCGTCTTTCGCACCGAGACAAGGATGGTCGGCATATCGAGCGGCCGCAACACGCGAAGGTCCAGGACCTCCGCGTCAATGCCGTCCTCAGCCAGGCGCGTGGCAGCCTCCAGGGTTTTCCAGAGAGAGCCGCCGAAGGTAATCAGGCTGACGTCGTGGCCGGGTTTCCGCACGGCGGCGTGCGAGAGATCAACGGAGAAGGCGGCCTCATCGAGCTCGCCATCGAGCGCATAGAGAAAGGCATGCTCGAAGATAAACACCGGGTCCGGTTCGTTCAGCGCGGCGAGCAGCATGCCTTTGGCGTCGGTGACGGTCGCGGGCGTCAGGACCGTGATCGCCGGGATATGGGCGTACCAGCCTTCCAGGCTATGGGAATGTTGCGCGCCCACCTGTCGGCCGGCCCCGGTGGCCATGCGCACGATGAGCGGGATGGAGAACTGGCCGCCGGACATGTGCCGGATCGTGGCTGCATTGTTCACGATTTGGTCGAGGGCCAGCAAGCTGAAATTGACGGTCATGACATCCACGACGGGGCGCAGGCCGCCTAACGCCGCGCCGATCCCGGCGCCGACGAAGGTGCTTTCGGACAGCGGCGTGTCGCGAATCCGGTCCGGTCCAGACGCGGGGGTCGCGTTGAAGCGCCTCACGTAATCCTGCTCGCACGGCCTCTCGGTAGGTGATCTTGGGCATGGTTCACAGAAGGTTGAGGTTGAGGTTGAGGCTAAGGTTGAGGAAAGCTCGCTGAACTCAGAGATTTCTTTCTCACCTCAACCTCAGCCTTATCCTGAACCTATACTTTTCCAGGCGTATACACATCCTTCGTCAAATCCTCGACCGGTTCCCACGGACTCGCTTCGGCAAAGGTGACGGCATCGGCAATCTCATCTGCGATGGCGGTTTCCAGCTTGTCCAGGACGGCGTCCGTCAACACACCCTGAGCCCGAAGTCCTTCTGAAAGGAGGCGGACGGGGTCGCGCTGTTTCCATCGCTCAACTTCTTCTTTGGTCCGGTACAGCTCCGCGTCATACATGGAATGGGCACGAAAACGGTAGGTCCGGTATTCGAGAAGGAAGGGACCTTGTCCCGCCCGCACGACATCCACCGCACGCTGGGTGGCGGATTCCACGGCCAGGACGTCCATCCCATCAACAGCGTCAGCGGGAATCGCATAGGCGTCGGCCTTGCGTGCAATGTCGATCTGAGATTGGTGGCGGGCAAGCGCAGTCCCCATCGCATAGAGATTGTTCTCGCAGAGGAAGAGCACGGGGAGTTTCCAAAGAGCCGCCAGGTTGAGCGATTCATGAAATTCGCCTTCGGCCACGGCCCCATCTCCGAAGAAGCAGGCCGAGACGCGGGAACGATGGCTCAAGTGGTCCGCCAGCGCCAGGCCGACCGCCACAGGCAGTCCGCCTGCAACGATGGCCAGTCCCCCATAGAAACGACGAGAGGCATCGAAGAAGTGCATCGAGCCCCCGCGTCCCCGGGCACAGCCGGTGGACTTGCCGTACAGTTCGGCCATGAGGGCCCGCATCGGGGTCCCGCGGACAAGCGCATGGCCGTGCTCGCGGTACGTGGCCACGATGGCGTCATCGGGCGCCAAAGCCGGGATCGCCCCCACCGAGATGGCCTCTTCACCGTTGGCGAGATGGAGAAAGCCGCGAATCTTGCCACCGCTGTAGAGCTCCGCGGATTTCTCCTCAAACCGGCGGATGCGGAGCATCTGCCGCAACAACTCGAGGGAGTGATCGTGGTCGACAAGGTTCGGCATAGATCGCTCGATGAAGCAAGTGCGCAATGATCAGTATTCAGTGAACGGTTCTCAGAAACTTGAAGCTTCCGATTGACAACTGAAAACCGAATGCTGGGAACCGCTGACTATAGCAAACGTCTTTATATCTGTGACGGCTGTTCCACCTCACCCCTCCCTCGCTCGACTGAGCTCGTCGCAGGCTCCCCCGCTGCGGGGGAGAGGTGAAGGTGAGGGGGCGGAGACTGTCTGTCACAAGAGTTATTGCGTTGGTATTAGTTTTCCAACGTCGAGGTATCCCCTTCCGGGAGCCCCAATTCGCGTGCTTTCAACAAGCGACGCATGATCTTGCCGCTCCGCGTTTTGGGCAGGCTGGGAAGGAAGGGCAGGCTGGGAAGGAACGCAATCTCTTTCGGAGCCACCACCGCGCCCAACCGGGACCGCGCATGGCCCAGGAGTTCGCGGCGGAGCGCCTCGCTCGGTTCCACCCCGTCCTTAAGGGACACAAACGCTTTGACGAGTTCCAGCGCGATCGGGTCCGGTTTGCCGATCACGCCGGCTTCGGCCACGGCCTGATGCTCCATCAGCACGCTTTCGACCTCAAACGGACCGACCAGATGCCCCGACGTCTTGATCACGTCATCCGCCCGCCCCACAAACCAGTAGTAGCCGTCCTTGTCCCGCTTGGCGAGGTCGCCCGTGAGGTACCAACCGTCGACAAAACATTTCCGATAGCGTTCCGGTTCGTTCCAGTAGCCGCGGAACATGGAGGGCCAGCCGGGGCGGAGGGCGAGCTCGCCCTGCATATCCGGGTCGGTGATCACCTCGACGCTTCCCTCCTCCGTGTTCCGGACGATGGCGGCCTCGATCCCCGGGAGCGGGCGACCCATGGAGCCGGGCTGGATGTCCATGGCGGCGAAATTGGCGATCATGATGCCGCCCGTCTCGGTCTGCCACCAGTTGTCGTGGAAGGGCCGGCCGAAGGCGTCCAGACTCCAGACCACCGCCTCGGGATTGAGCGGTTCGCCGACGCTGGCCAGAAAACGCAAGGCGCTGAGATTGTATTTGTGGACGGGTGCGACGCCGCCTTTCATCATCATGCGGATGGCCGTCGGCGCCGAATACCAGACGGTGACTCGTTCGTCCTGGAGAATGCGATACCAGCGCTCCGCGTCGAATTCTTCCTCCACCACGAGACTCGTCACGCCATTCGTCAGCGGGGCAATGATCCCGTATGACGTGCCGGTGATCCAGCCGGGATCGGCGGTACACCAGAAGACGTCCGCCTTGTGGAGGTCGAGCGCGAGCTTGCCGGTCGTGTGATGGGCCACCACCGCCTGATGCACGTGGATCGCACCCTTCGGGGTCCCGGTCGTGCCGCTGGTGAAGTGCAGGAGGGCCGGGTCCTCCTGGGCCGTCGGGCCGATGGTGTAGCGATCGCTCGCCTGTTCCATCGCCAAATGAAAGTCCAGCGTGCCGGGCACGTGGCTCGGCCGGTGGTTGTCGCCGATGAGCAACACATGCCTGAGATGCGGGAGTGCGTCGCGAATGCCCGCGACCTTGCGCTGGTAGAGGGCTTCGGTCGTCACCAGGACGCCGGCCTCGCCGATCGCCAGTCTGGCCCGGAGCGGTTCCGGCCCGAAGGCCGAAAAGAGGGGACAAAACACGCCACGGTGCTTCAGCGTCCCCAGCGCGGTAACGTACAGCGCGGGGATTCGCCCGGTCAGCGCATAGACGCGATTACCTGTCCCGACGCCGAGCTGCTGCAGCACGTTGGCAAATCGATTCGTCAGCTCGCGGAGCCGGGCATAGGTGAAATCCTGCGTCTCGCCGGTCTTGCCGATCCAGCGGAGGGCGAGGTGGTCTCGGCGGAGGCCGTCCGCGTGGCGGTCGACGGCTTCGTGCGCGATGTTGAGCCCGCGGCCGCCGGGCAGCCCGTCCAGCTCCTTGAAGGCCTTCTCCCACGAGAAGGCCGCACGAACGTCGGCATAGTCGTGGAGGTGAGGCACCACGTCTTCCCAATCCCGACGAGATTTGATGATCGGTCGCCACCCCATGATATGCACCCGTTCGAAACGGGCGGAGTGCAAGGCCCGGACCAAGGCCTGTCCCCATAAGCATCGGAAAAAGATTGAGAATGCGCTCGATGGCTCACCCTGCTCTCGCGCGACAAGGCGGTGGTTGTAGCAGAATTCAGCAAGAGCCTGAGACGGTGGGGGAGATTTGCGCCAGGCGGGTCGCAAGGAGGCCCATGCCTGCGTGGAGCCCCACGGCTTTAGCCTACTCCGCCGAAGTAGCTCCGGCTACGAAGGCCGGGCAGCCGTGGGTTCCCCAACCTTCGCCAAGGCTTCGGTGGGCCGCCGAAGCTTCAGCGAAGGCGGCTGCGTGGGCGGGTGAACAACCAAGCACGCTTCTTGCTCGATAACCGTCATCGAGGTGTTCACCGCATGGACGTCACCAAAGTCATCATCATGGGGGCCGCGGGACGCGACTTTCACAATTTCAATGTCGTGTTTCGCCAGGACCCCCATTCGCGGGTGGTGGCGTTTACGGCGGCCCAGATTCCCACCATTGCGGGGCGCTGGTATCCCCCGGCGCTGGCCGGGAGACTCTATCCGTCCGGTATCCCGATCTTTCCCGAATCGCAGCTGGAGTCGCTGATCCGCGAACACGACGTCGATCAGGTGGTGTTCGCCTCTAGCGACGTGGCGCATGAAGAGGTCATGCACCAGGCCTCGCGGGTCATGGCCCTGGGGGCGGAATTTCGCCTGCTGGGCCCCGGCCGCACCATGCTCCGCACGAGCAAGCCGGTGGTGTCGGTCTGTGCCGTCCGAACGGGGTGCGGAAAGAGTCCGGTCGCGAGAAAGGTGGCGGCGATCCTCCGCGAGCGGGGGCTGCGCGTCGTCGTGGTCCGCCATCCGATGCCCTATGGCGACTTGGCCAGACAAGCGGTCCAACGCTTTGCCTCGTTCGACGATCTCGCCAAGGCGGACTGCACGATTGAGGAGCGGGAAGAGTACGAGCCGCACCTCGATCAGGGCTTCGTCGTGTTCGCCGGCGTGGACTACGAGCGGATTCTCGCCTCGGCCGAAAGAGAAGCGGATGTCATGCTCTGGGACGGCGGCAACAACGATTTTCCGTTCTTCGTGCCTGAACTCGAGATCGTCCTGATTGATCCGCACCGGGCCGGACATGAGCGGCGGTACTTTCCGGGAGAGGTGAATGCCCTGCGCGCCCACATCATCGTGCTCACCAAGCTGGACACCGCGCCCCCCGCCCAGGTCAAGGCCGTGCGGCGCAGCATCCGGGAGCTGAACCCCCGGGCCGTCGTCGTCGACTCGATCATGCCGCCGACGGTGGATCGGCCTGACGCCCTCACCGGGAAGCGCGTGCTGGTCATCGAAGACGGGCCGACCCTCAGCCATGGGGGGATGGGATTCGGCGCGGGGACCGTGGCGGCGAAGCAATGCGGAGCCAGGGAATTGGTCGACCCGAGGCCCTATGCGGTCGGCAGTCTTCGCGACGTGTTCAAGGCCTATCCGCACATCGGCCCGGCGCTCCCCGCGATGGGATATGCCCCAGAGCAGCTTCGCAATCTGGAGGACACCATCCGCCGGGTCCCCTGTGACGTCGTCGTGATCGCCACCCCCGTGGATCTGGGGCGGCAGATCACGATCAGTCAGCCAACGTGCCGGGTGCGGTACGAGGTACAAGAGATCGGTGACCTGACGATCCGGCAGGCCATGGCCAATTTTCTGGAGAAGGCGGCGCGTCATGCCTGAGACCATCCTGGTGGCGCTGGGCGGAAATGCCCTGATTACACCGGGGCAGCCACCGTCCATCGAAGGGCAACGGGAAGTGCTGCGCCATGCCCTCGGCGGAGTGGTCGATCTCATCGCTCGTGGATATCGGGTGGTGCTGACACACGGCAACGGCCCTCAGGTGGGCCACATCCTCTTGAGATCGGAAGCGGGCCGACAGGAAGAAGCCTATGACCTGCCCTTGGATGTGTGCGTCGCGCAGTCGCAGGGCGAGACGGGGTATCTCATCGCGCAAGTCTTGGAAGAGATTCTGCGCCGGCGGGCCATGGCAGAGAGGCCCGTCGTCGCGGTGATGACCCGCACGGTCGTGGAGCGCACCGACCCGCAGATGCAGACTCCCACGAAGCCCATCGGGCCGTTCTACACGAGGGAACAGGCGAGGGAGCTGAAGACACGAGGGTGGCGGCTGGTGGAAGCCGGACCTCGGGGGTGGCGGCGTGTCGTCCCCTCGCCGGTCCCTGTGCGCGTGCTGGAATCCGCCTCGATCCGCCGGTTAGTCGAGTCCGGGGCCATCGTGGTGGCGGTGGGTGGGGGAGGCATCCCGGTCGGCCTGTCGGCAGAGGGCCGGTGGACGGGAATCGAAGCGGTTGTCGACAAAGACCTGGCCTCAACCCTCCTCGCGATCGACCTACTGGCGACGACGATACTGAATCTCACGGACGTTGACCACGCCAAGCTGCACTTCGGATCACCGAATGAACGGGACCTGGATCGAGTCACCACCATGGAAGCGCGGCGGTATCTGGCGGAGGGACACTTTGCGCCCGGGAGCATGGGCCCTAAGATCCAGGCGGCGATTGATTTTCTGGGACAAGGCGGTCAGGCAGTGGTGGTGACGAGGCCGGAGAGGGTGGTGGCAGGGTTTGATGGCCTGACCGGGACCCAACTCCGCGAATCCTTTGAGGAGGCCGCAGCCCTCAAAAATGACGCGATTTGTTCAGGAACCCCTTGAAATGGGCTCAAAGCGACCTATCTGGGCGATCACTCACACCGTGGGCTACGCAATCAGGCGTCTGGCCCATCTCAAGGTGCAGAGGGGAGGAGGAGTCGATGAACGCATTAGTCAGTAAAGAAAAGGCACTCAGTCAGGACACCTGCCATCGGTGCGGTGGTCTGATGGTGCCGGAGTATGAAACCGCCACCGGGATTGAGGAGCGGCGCTGCGTGAGCTGCGGCGAACGGGTGGACCCTGTGATTCTGCAGCACCGTCAGTTGCGTGATGTGCGAGGCGAGGCGGAGAAGCTGTTCGCCGGATCCAGGGCGAAGAATCTGAACTAGTCGATGAGTGGTGTGTCTACCCTCTTCAGGAGGGGCTAAGCGCCGATTGAACGTCTGTTTCTGATTCGAGACCGAGGCCCGTTGGCTAGCGCCAACGGGCCTTCGTGATTTCAGTAAGGGCAAGATCTGCCTGCAACCCAGCATCTTCTCGATCACGATTTTTTTCTTGAGTCTCAAGCCATTCATGTCACCCCCAGAATCCACCCTTCGATCCGCGCCACAGGTCGCTCATCCGGTGTCAAACCGGGGTTGAAGAAATCCGCGAGACTGCCGTCACGATCGGCGCGGCGCATCCATTCGGCGACCGAATAGGCATCGTGCTGGTCGGCGGTGCGCCCTTCGCTGGCGAAGCTCCGGCTCCACAACGAGGGATAGACCTCCGCCACCACCGAGAATCCGGCCGGGATCTCCCAGCCATCGAACGGCCAGAAATGGACTCGCCCCGTTGCACGGCGGCGGAGATGGCGCAACCACGGGATGCCGGCATGCGTGGACTTCGCCACCGATCCCTGCACGTCGAAATGAAAGACCGACTTGGTCGCGCGCGCCCGTACTTCGGTCACTCGCCGCCAGTGCGGGTTTCCGGAGCGGGCCGCGCCGTTGCCGCAGACGCCTTCGCGCACGAAATCGACGCGGGTATGGTCCTGGTCAGTGGGCCAGTGGCGCTGGAAGTCGTCAAGGAACGCCGGCCAGTCGAGCGGGAGGCGATGCTTCTTAAAATACCGCAGCGGGAACGAAAAACCGTGATCGAGGCCGACCAGCGTCGGCTGGTCCTCGGCCAGCCGGTCGACCAGCCATTCGCCGATGCCGCGCCGCGTCCAATACTTGCGCGGGCTCGGCGGTGGGGGCACTTCGACGGGTGGCGGGGTTCGATCCGCCAGGTAGACCCGCAATCCCTTCAGGCTGGACGTCGGCGTCTCCGCGCCGGAATAGTCGATGCCGATGTAGCGGTCGAAGGATGGGAATCGGATGGGCCTCATGAGAGCGGTCAGTCGGCCACGATGCTACGCCGAGTGAGAAGATCCTGAGACGAGCCAGAAACGATGGATCATTCAGAATGACCCCGATTTTTTGGCCCCCCACCTAGGTGCTCTTCTTCCAGAACACCCATAGCAAGACTGCGACCACCACACCGGCGAGGATGAGTTCAAAGACTCCTTCCGACATTTCAGGCCCCCTTGCCATTGAGATCCGACTGAATGGCCTCAAATTGTTCAAGCGCGGCACGGAGATCATCGACGATCTCGGCAGCAATGACGTCGGGATCGGGAAGATTGGCGGAGTCTTCGAGGGAGTCGTCCTTGAGCCGGAAGATGTCGAGGCCGGCTTTGTCTCGAACTACTAACCCTAATCCGAAAATAATCGACGATGCCTGCACCAGCTCCAGCGGGTCCTGTCGTGGCGATCACTTCCGTCGTCCTCGCTCCACCCATTCCCCCGTGGGGGGCGCCACACGATCGGCGCACAGCGAACTTATTCTGGGCCTTCGTGAAGATCAGCCCCAGCATGCCCTTCCCTTTGCCGAGTTCTT
>JACRLS010000091.1 GCA_016235225.1 Nitrospirota bacterium
ACCCTCGATTGTCCGCCCTACGAAACACTGTTCGGGAACGACCATGTGTTCGGCCAGTCCCAGGTCATGGGGGACATTGCGGGATTCTACAAGGCCTTCGGCGTTGAGTTGTCCCGTGACGTGCATGAACGGCTGGATCATTTGAGCGTCGAGCTCGAGTTCATGCATTTCCTGGCTTACAAAGAATCCTATGCCCGTTGTCATGACGGGAGCGACAAGGTCCAGATCGTCGTCGATGCCCAGAAGAAATTCGTCAAAGACCACATTGGTCGATGGGTGCCGTTGTTTGCGAAGATGTTGGTGCGGAAGGCCGATTCCGGGCTCTTCAAACTCGTGGCGGATTTCCTGAATGACTGGATGGAATTTGAAGCCGCCTACCTCGCCGTCAATCCTCAGCCCTATTCCGAAGCCGATTATCGGCCGGCCATGTTCAACTCCCCCGAAGGTCAGACCTACGAGTGCGGCGCCCAGGATCAGGGCAACGAGCTCAGCATCCTGCTGAACGAGGTGGGGGCGCAATCGTTTTTGGATAAGGACAAGGATAAGGACAAGGAAGGAGAGTCTCGAGGGCCGTTCGGAACGGCGTAAGCCCCTCCCGTGCAGTGCCGACGGGATTCGGCCCTGGTCAGCTTCAGGCAATTCTGGAGCGTTGTTCAGCAGTTCATCATTCATTAATCAGAGGAGGGCATAATCGTATGAGAGTGATGCAGACACGTAACAAGAAGGTCGTGTTTGGCATTCTGCTCTCTGCTCTAATCGTCGGTGTGATGCTGACGATCGGGCAGGTCCCCCTTGCGGTCAGCCAGCCGGTCACGATTCCGGTCAAGGCGATCAAAGGGGCGATTCCAATGGATGGGGCCAATCCCGTCTGGGAGGGCGTGCCTGGTGTGGTCGTCCCGTTGAGTGGTCAGACGATCACGACCCCGATGCATCCTAATATTTCCGTGAAGTCCGTCTTCGTGAAGGCGGTCACGAACGGAAAGGAGATCGGTTTCCGGTTGGACTGGGCGGATCAAACGATCAACAATACGACGATCGGCCCGCAGGACTTTCGTGACCAGGCTGCTCTCCAGTTCCCGGTGAACACCTCCGGTGCGCCTCCGTTCCAGTGTATGGGGCAGTCGGGTGGCACCGTGAATATCTGGCGCTGGAACGCCGAGTGGCAGAAGGCTCTCGGCAAGGACAGCGCGGGAATCTGGGATGTGGATGATCAATATCCCGGCATCTTCTGGGACTATTACTTTGAAGAGCCGGCTGGTGGTGTGACCTATCCCGATCGTATCGGCCGGAGCCTTGGGCCGTTCAATCCGGGTATCTGGTCCGGCAATATCATGTCGGATCCGACTCTGCGCATCAGCTCCGTTGAGGATCTGAATGCCAACGGGTTCAGCACCTTGACGACCCAGTCACATCAGGATGTGATCGGCAATGGCGTGTGGGAGCCTGCCGGTTCGGTGAAGGGTGGCTGCTGCACGGGACCAACCTGGCGTATCGTGGTGAAGCGGGCCCTGCAGACGGGTGATGCCAACGATGTGCAGTTCCAGGCAGGTGGATCGATCCCGGTTGCCTTCGCCGTGTGGGACGGCAACAACGTCGAGCGGAACGGCATGAAGGGTATCTCCACCTGGTTCACCTTGAAGCTGCCGTGAGCAAGTTGGGACCGTCTTCGTACTCCGGGTTTCTAGCCTGGGCGTAGCGGTCACAATCGAGGACGTGACTCTGGGCCAGTTGTAGCCGTCAAGGCTATGGCTGGCCCAGAGTCGTTTTTGAAGCCAGCTCCACTTATGCCGCATGAGAGGAGATATCCCAAGGCTCCTACTCACGCACCCCGGAGCACCTTCCGCAACCATCTCCCAAGTGGTTGAAATTCCTTCTCCGGAGGGTGTATAACCTAAGACCCTCTGGCGAGTGAACGCGTGGAGGGGGATAGCGGTCCCCCTCTGTATGTGGAGCGGCTCTCGTGAATATTCTCTTACTCTTTCCCCCGAGTTGGCATCCCTCCCAGCCCTATCTCAGCCTTCCCTCGTTGACCGGGTTTCTCCAACATAATGGTGTTCAGAATGTCACCCAACGAGATCTGAACATTGAAGTCCTGGACGCCCTCCTGACCAAGAGCTACGGGGCTGAGATCATCACGCGTCTCCACGACAAGATACGGGAGCTGGAGCAGGGAAGCAGGCCGGAGGCCGGACCCGGGAGCGATGACCATTACGCCCGGGCAGTCGAAGGGTTGGACCGGGCGGGCTATCTCATCGATCGCATCGAACCGGCTAAAGAGTCGCTCAGAAACGAAGATTTTTATGATCTCGAGCGCTACCGGGAGAGCTTGTTCTTGATCGACAAGTGGTTGGAGGTCATTTCGACACTTTACTTCCCGACCCGCGTGACGGTCGTGGACAATCAGCTCCCGTCCTATTCGATCTATTCGTCCAAGCAACTGCTCAAGGCCATTCGAGATGAGCAGCAGAATCCCTATATCGAACTGTTTCGAGACCGGTTTCTCCCGTCCATCTTTCAGGATGCCCCGGATTTCGTAGGAGTCTCCATCACCGCCACGTCGCAGATCATCCCCGGACTGACGCTCTGTCGCCTGATCAAGGAGACGCGACCGGACATCCATCTGACCATCGGCGGCAGTATCTTCACGCGGCTCGTCGACAACCTCCGACGATGCCCGGGGCTCTTTGATCTCACGGATGACTTCATCGTGTTCGAGGGAGAAACGGCGCTCCTGGAGCTTGTGCGTCAGTTGGAGGGGAAGCGGGACTACAGCAAGGTGCCGAATCTCATTTATAGACAAGACGGCAAGATCATCGTCAACCAGCCCTTCTATTCGGAGAATATCGCCCAACTCCCCCCGCCGAATTATGAC
This sequence comes from Nitrospirota bacterium, assembly GCA_016235225.1. Classification (GTDB taxonomy): domain Bacteria; phylum Nitrospirota; class Nitrospiria; order Nitrospirales; family Nitrospiraceae; genus RSF151. Next base: position 2,873 of record JACRLS010000091.1, read on the forward strand.
GGGTTTCCGTTTCGCTTGTACCTCGCGCCGGAAACCGTCCTTCCCGTGCAGTTTTCGCGGGGGTGCTACTACAAGGACTGTGCGTTTTGCGCGCTGACCCTGGATCACCAGAACTTCCGTCAGAAGGATCCCGGGAGAACCGTGGACGAACTGGCCGCCTTGTCGGCCAAGTACGAGACACCGTTCTTTTTCTTCACGGACGAGTGCCTGGCGCTGTCGCCGACGAAGCGGCTCTGTCATCAACTCATCGAGCGGAACCTGAATCTTCAGTGGACGGCCGAGATGCGGTTCGAGAAAAATCTCTCGAAGGAACTGTTGACCTCCATGCGGGATGCGGGCTGTCTCAAGATCGTGTTCGGGCTGGAAACCTTCAACCAGCGGATGATGGACTTCATGAAGAAGGGGATTCAGCAGGAGCACGTCCGCCGCATCTCTGACGATTGTGTGGAGTTGGGGATCGCGGTCCATTGCTACGTCATCGTCGGTTTCCCGACGGAGACCGAGCAGGAAGCGATGGAGACCTTGAACTTCGTGGTGCAGAACACCCGGCTCAATTCTTCATACGGCTTCTCCTGTCAGCCCTGCCTATTCGACCTGGAGAAGGAAGCTCCGATCATGAGCGACCCCGGCGGATACGGAATCCGGCGCATCATGCGGCCGGCTTCCGAAGATCTGAGCCTGGGGTTCTTCTACGAGGTCCAGCAGGGGATGACGCCCGAGCAGGCCGAGCGACTCTACCAGTACGTGTACGAAAAAATCAGTGAAGTCGTATGCGAGCTGCCGTTCAACTATTCGATGGCGGATGGGCTGCTCTATATCGCCCGGGCCAAGGCCCGGGCCCCGCAGCCGGCCAGTTCCTGAAACAACGGCACGCGCGCCAGCAAGCTCATCATGACTGGAACTGAGGTAACAGACAAAGCAGGAGGCCGGCTGGCCGATCACGGGCTGCTCTTCGAATACACCGTGAAGCTGTTAGTGGTCGCCGGATTCTTGGAGCTGGTTCTCTACCGGCTGGTCTCTCGGCTGGGGATGCACGTTAGCAAGCTGGCTCAAGAGCATGATTGGATCCGCCTTGTGTTCAAAGCGCTGTCGTCCGTCGGATTTACGCTCCTCAACGTGGTCTCCTTGCTCGTGTTTCTGGGCCTCTTCGTCCACCTGTTTGTGCGATTCAATGAAGCGAGAAGTGGAAGACTCGATCGGCTCGCGGCGGCCGGTGTGGCCTTCCTCATGATCCTGACGGTCGTCTTTCTCCTGTTCCCGCCCGGCATGGTCAGCTCGATCGTGTTCAACCTGGTGTTCTTTGTGGTACTGGTTACGCTGGGGGGGATATTCATGGCCAGTCAGCGGAGCTGGGTCCGCCGCGGAATGCTGGCCGCCTATCTGCTGGGCATCTCCGGGTGGCTCTATTATCAGACCGTCTCCACCCTCTATGGAGTACTGGGTTGGGTCGGCACGCCGCTGCTCGTTCACGAGATCAATCGGGCCGGCGAAGCCATGATGGTGCTTGCGAGTCTCTTCGTGTTCGCCGCCTACAGTGGGACTTCTTTCTGGTCCAAGAATCGGACGCAGCGACGTCGGGCGGTGCTCTTCACCGCCATCGGAACCCTGGCATTGATCGGCCTGCTCTTTACGGACTATTGGCTGACCCTGTATGACCCGAAGGTCGCCGAGGGTGTGCGAAAAGCCACCCAGGGCATCGGCTGGATTTTCCAGATGGGTATGGGCTATACGTTCTACCTGCCCTTCGCGCTCTACATAGCTGGCCTCCTGGCCTGGTCCTACACCGTTCTGAAGCAGATCGGAGAGGGGCGGGTCGCCGGATACGGGCTTGCTTTGATGTTCATCGCGGGCTATGCGCTACAGTTGTCGCACCTGACGCTCATGGTCGTGTTGGGCCTCACGCTCATCACGATGGACGCTCGGCGGCGCGTGGCGACGCAGACCGCGCCTCTGGTCGGCGGCGCCTTGGCAAACGGCCCACCCTCATTGGCCAGTGAACGAACCTGACCGTTCTTGTTGTAAAGGGCACCCATGGATTACACACAGACTCCTACGCCAGCAGCAGAGACGAGCGGGACTGCGCCGGATGCCGGCGATCAGCCGCTTCCGCCCGATGAAGAAATCGCCGAGCTGGAGAAACACCTCGGCGCCGAGCCGGACGACTTCCAGGCCCGATGTCGGTTGGGCGAACTGTATTTCAGCAAAGGACGGCTGGACGATGCGCTCACGGAGGTACAGAAGTCGATTGAAATGGCGGAAGCCTTGCGGACCGAAATGGACCGGTCGCTCGCGATGTATTGCTCGAATCTCGGGACCATCTATGCGACGAAGGGCATGCCGGACGACGCGGAAGCGCAGTTTAAGAAGGCGTTGCAACTGAATGCCTACGACGTGCTGGCCTTGTTCAATCTCGGGCGTGTCTGCTCGGACAAGCGCCAGTACATGGACGCCAAGGGCTATTTCGAGCGGCTGGTCGAGGTCACGCCGGAGGATCCCATCGCCTGGTACAATCTGGGCGGCATCTACGCGGAGCTCGACAATCCCCAGGTGTCTGACTACAACACCATCGATATGGCCATTCAGTGTTATCTCCGCACCCTGGAGCTCGATCCCAAGCACCTGGAGTGCAGTTTCAAGCTGATGGAGATTGCGCTCGCGCATAAGAAGACCGACTTGGCGCTCAAGGTGATGGAAGACGCGGTGGAGCACAGTCCGGACGAGCCACTGGCCTATTACAACCTCATCAGTGCCTATGACAAGTGCAAGATGTTCGAGCAGGCGGAGCAGACGCGTCAGAAGCTCAAAGATCGCTTCGCCAAGCGACCACGTGAAGGAGACAAAGCGTAGGCCTAGCGACAGCCTCGTGCCTCCATTTTCAACAAGGGGAAGGTGTCATCATGTTTGGAAGTATCGGATTCACGGAACTCATTCTGATTCTCGTCATCGTGCTGATCATCTTCGGGGCTGGCAAACTTCCTCAACTCGGAGAAGGACTCGGCAAGGCCATCAAGGGCTTCAAGAAGTCGGTGCACGAAGCCGACGCCATTGAGGCCGAGGCGCAAGCTCAGGCTCAAGCACAGGCGGCGGCCACGGCGTTTACACAGGCCATGCAGCAGATTCCGGCCCCGACCGCCATGCCTGCCGAGACGGCTGCCCAGCCGGACTCGGCGCCGGCGGCTGCGCCGATGCAGGCTCCCTCAAAAGCGTAAGCGGGTTCAGTCCCGATCGTGGTCTTCGGCAGACTCGGGGAAGGGATCGCGCCTTTCCGCGAGATGGGGGGAGCGGCCCGCATGTCTACTCATGTTGATCTGGCGGTCGGTTACATCGAAACCTTTGCGGGCAATGGGAAGACCCGGAGCACCGGCGACGGCAAGCTCGCGGTCAAGGCCGGCATCCCGCTGCCGCATCATGCTGCGCTCGACAAGGAGGAGCGGTACCTCTATCTGGCGGAATCGGGGTCGGACCGGATTCGGCGGGTCGATCTGCAGCTGGGGACCCTCCACAACTTCGCGGGTATCGGCGAGACCTGTTATAGCGGAGACGGGGGACTCTGCGGAGAGGCCGGCCTCTATCTTCCCCTCGACGTCGCCTTCGATTCCCAGAACCATCTCTATATCTGCGATTCCGGGAGTAATCGCATCCGCCGTGTAGACAACGAGACCGGAATCATCACGACGGTTATCGGGACCGGCCAGCACGGGTTCAACGGTGATGGGCCGGCCCTCGAAGTCAATCTCACCTGGCCGGCGGCCATCGCGTTTGACGCCGACGATAACCTCTATATCGCGGATACCCAAGCTCACCGGATTCGCCGCTATGATCCGCGGACCGGGGAGGTTACCACCATCGCCGGCACCTGGTCCGAGGAAGATGACGCCCGTGAGCAGCCCCTGGTAGCCAGGAATCTCGTCGTGCTGTCGGGCGATGCGATCGGGATCGATTTCAGCGACGATCACGGATGGCTCAGGCCGGTCTGCTCGGAGATCGGAAGAGCACACGTGTAGGGAAAGAGTGAGGGCAGCAATCGGATCAGACGGATTGACCGATACTCCGGCGTGATGTCCACGGTCGCGGGAGTGTGCCGCTACGGGTTCGACGGAGACGGGAAGGCCGGCGTGAAGTCCATGCTGCATGCGCCGGAAGCGGTGGCGTTTGATGCGAATCACACGATGTATATCTCCGACACCATGAATCATCGGGTTCGACGGATCGACCCGACAACCGGTCTCATCTCCACGGTGGCTGGAAACGGGGACAGTGGGTACGAAGACAAGAACATGGGCGGGTGTGGCGCCGCCCGGTTCGTCTCGAAGGAAGCCGCCGGGCAGCTCAAGCATGGCGATGGGCTGCTGGCCGTCGAGGCAGTGGTCAATTCCCCCGTGGGACTGGTGCTCGACAAACAGCGCATGCTGTATGTTTGCGAGCGGGGCGAGAACAAAATCCGCCGCGTGAAGTTGTGATAGGATAAAAAAGGCGATGTTTCGTGCGAACCTTGTCGCGAGGCGCCGCCTGCCGGACAACCAGGGAGTGGGGCAGTTCCATGTTGCGGCGTTCCACCCGAGGCCGCTCCGCCTTCGTGATTCTCAGCGGGGTCCTGCTGAGCGCGTTGGTGTTGGGGCGGTTGGGCATTCCAACCGTCAGTTCCGAAGGCATGATGATCCGTTCGCATCTCGTGAACGGAGATCTGCCGTCTTCTCCCGAAGACCCGGCCTGGGAGAGTATCCCGGCCTTTGTGATCCCTCTCAGCGGGCAAGTCATCACGCGACCGGTCTGGCCTGAGCCGAGTGCGAAGGCCTTGACGGTCCGCTCCCTCCACAACGGGACCGACATCGCGTTCCTTCTCGAGTGGCAGGATAATACGAAGAATGATCGGCTCACGCCCGGAACGTTCCGTGATGGGGCCGCGGTCGGGCTGCCGTTGGGGGATGCGCCCGCTTTTTTCTGCATGGGACAATTGGATCACTACATCAATATCTGGCACTGGAAGGCGGATTGGCAGAGCGATATCGATCGTCGTTCGGCCCGGACCTCGGAAGGCAAGGGCAAGACCGGGGAAGTCCGTCGCTTCGAAGTGATTCCTCGTCGAGCTTCGTCGGTGGAGGATCTCGTCGGCGGGGGCTTCAGCACGCTGACCAGCAAGCAGAGTCAGGGACGCGTCCAGGGGAAGGCGGTCTGGAAAGAAGGAACCTGGAAGGTGGTGATGCAGCGGCCACTGGAAAGCACGGATCCCGAGAATGAGGCACGGCTGGCCCCTGGGCGGATCCAGGCGATCGCCTTTGCCATCTGGAATGGGGAGAACAAAGAGCGGAACGGGCAAAAGGCCATCGCCCCCTGGTTCCAGCTGGCCATTGATCCGGTGTTGAAGACCTGATGCGTCTCGGAGGAATGGGCACGCAGGAGGATCGCGCGGGGCATCTCGGTCAAGCAGGCCAGGAGTCTGCGGGAGCGCGGCGATATCCGATCGTGAGGCAGGCCCTGCAGTCACGTCAAGCCCCCCCGAAAGGGCGGGCTTTTTTCATGCTGTCGGCCCTGGCGCTGCTCGTCTTCTGGATCGACACTGAGATCGTCTGGTCTCAGGCGCCCAAACTGGACGGAGAGATGACGGATGCCGAGGCCATCAAACTTGGTCAGGAGTTCGGTATTGAGGTCGGCGCGGTCGACGAAGGGATTCAGAAGGAGCTCAAGATGACCAAGGCTGAAGGCGTGGTCGTCTTCGAGGTGATCGGGAACTCCCGGGCTGATTATGCGGGCATCAAGGTGCGTTCGGTCATCAAAGAAATTGACAAGAACGACGTCAGGAATTTGAAGGACTTCGGCAAGGCCCTGAAACGAGCCATGCATGAGTGCAACTTCACGGTCGGGACCTATGAGCCGGCCGATCCCGGTGATCCGGTCGGCTGGGGCGTGAATTTCCATTTTGTCGGGTGCAGGCGCGATTGAGCGAGCGTAGAAACTTCTGTCGCCGGGGCGAATGATGATGGGGCGAGCGCATAAGTTTGCAGTCGGTGGGCTCCTGATCCTCGTGGCGGGTCTGAACGCCCTCTCTCATGGGAAAGCGATCGCGCAGAAAGCAGACGGGCAGGCTCCCGCCGATTGGGTGGCGGAGATCGAGAAAGTCTTCATCCGGTCTGAGGATTGTAAACAGTGTCACGACCGTCACTATGAAGAGTGGAAAGGGATGCGGGAGCAGACCCCCGACCTCAAGACCTTCGGCCGGGTGGACGCAGCCCTCCTGCACGGCACGTCGCTCCAATCTCCCGTGTTTCGCACCGTGCTCGGGTTGTGGATGCAGACCGACCCCACGGCGGAACAGCGAAACCAATGTTTGGCCTGTCACGCGCCGGCTGTGACGGTCTTTAAGCAGCGTACGGACAAGAGTGCGAATCAGGTCCTGAGCGGCAAAGTGGATGTGGAGGGAATCGGCTGCGCATCCTGCCACCTCATCAGCGGGACTGCGGACAAGCCGTTGTCGCCTCCCACCTTCAAACTCACCACGGACAAGGGTATCTTTGGCCCCTTCGCTGATCCCGAAGAGAACCTGGTTCATTCGTCGAATCAATCGGATCTCTATCGAAGCGTGAATTACTGTGCCTCATGCCACTTCGACAAGGTCAAGGACGTCACGCGCCGGGATCTGCCTGGCGAAATCCTCCAAGGGACGGTTTGCCAGGATTGCCATATGGAGGCCTCGACCGGCTCGTCGACGGCGAAACGCGGATCGCTGACGCGGTCGATCGGAAGACATTGGTTCCGGGGCGTCGTCATCCCCGGCATCATGTTGAAGAACAGAAATCTACAGGCCGAATGGATGCCGCGGGTGGATATCGAGGCGGCTAAGACGGCGGGAGCCGTCGAGGG
>JACRLS010000092.1 GCA_016235225.1 Nitrospirota bacterium
GAAGGTCGCCGGGGCTCTTCAGGCTAGTCTCGAAATTATCTAGGCATACAAAGTCTCCTGCTTATAAACCATTGTTAAAGTATCAATTAAATCAAATTGGCTGAAGCCATGGACCTCAACTCTCTGGGACAGATCCCACGATGAAACGCTGAACGATGAAGGCTGAAGGAAGTAATGGACCTCAATTCGCTTGGACAGATCGCAACCTATAATAAGGAGCAGATCTCCAATATCCTGGGGAATCGGCTGATTGCGGGTTCCAAGGAGATCGCTCAGCAGTCTCCGGAGGAGATCCGCAAGGCCGCCAATGAGTTCGAAAGCTTTTTTCTCCCGTATTTACTGAAGGTTATGAGGCAAACGGTCCCCACGGGGCTGATCGACAATAAGATGGGGCACCTCTTTGACTCCTTTTACGACCAGGAAATCGGCCTCCGGGGGGCCCAAGCCGGGGGCATCGGGCTGTCGGAACTCATGGTAAGGGCCTATACCCAGAACCAGGGTGATGGAACAAAAATTAATCTCACAACCCTCTCAAGTTCTCAGGAGTCCCTGCCGAAACAGGGATCACGTGGATGAGTAGGCAGGGCCTAGGATGGGCCAACGCCACGGAGACAAGGCATAGGAAGGCCTAACGAGAGGAGAGGGTATGCAGATATCAGGACATGGTCGGTCAGAGGATTTGGCGAGATTGTTGTTGGGCGTGCAGGAGCAGGATCGCCCGTCACCGTCGTCATCGTCCGAAGCCGGCCAGAAACAGGACCAGGTGCAGATTTCCGAGCAGGCGAAGGAGATCCAGCGGATCACCCAGCTTGCCAAGGAACCTGACAACGACCGTGCCGCGCGCGTGGAGCGCATCCGGCAGGCCGTGCAGGACGGCACCTACCGCCTAGACGCCACGCGTACGGCGGATGCGATCGTTCGGCACGCGCTGACAGACGCCGTTCTCTAGATCTTCCCGGTCTCGCTTCGTCGAGTCGGCGGGAAGTCGAACGGTGCGTCACGCACGCCGGAACGACTTCTGCCGATTCAATGGAGAGAGGCTATGCCACAGACCGAGTCCCTCGTTTCTGATCTCATCGAAACCCTGGACCAGGAACAATTGCGCCTGGATGCCCTGCGCCATCTGTTGACGCACGAGCAGGAGGCGGTCCGTCGCTGGTCGCTGGACGATCTCTCTGCCGTCACGACGACCAAGATGGGCCTGCTGGAAGACCTGCACACCTTGGAACGGCGCCGCGCCGACCTGGTAGCCCAACTCGGGACCGCCTGGAACCAATCGCCGGACACACTGACCCTGAATGAGATTGCCGCCAGAGTCCCGCCGGCTCAGGCAGCGCCCCTGCTGCAACGTCGCACGGAGATTCGTCACAAGGTTCAGGACGCCCTCGTCACGCAGGACGTCACCCAGATGGTGGTCGCGCACGCCATGGACCTCTGCGACGAAATGATGCGGTTGGCCAATCAGGTTCCTGGAACCGGCCCTCTGTACTCCGATGCGGGTCTGGTCACGGCCGGGAGCGAGTCTCGGACTTGGGTCAACCGGAAGGGGTGAGGCATGGGCGTCGGACTCTTTTCACTCTTCAGCATTGCCCGCACGGCCTTCTTTGCCAATCAGCGGTCGCTGGCCGTGACCGGGCAAAACCTAGCCAATGTGAACACGCCGGGGTATTCCCGGCAGCAGGTCGTGCTGTCCGAAACGCTCGCCCAGAGCGACACGCCCGGCCAGATCGGTACCGGCGTGCAGGTCGATCAAATCAGGCGGGTCGTCGACAGTCTCATCGAGACGCAGCTCAATGTCTCGAACGGCGCCCTGGGTCGCCTGGATGTCTACTCCAGGGGGCTCGGAGCGTTGCAGGGGCTCTTCGGCGACTCCCAGGATCGCGGGATCTGGACCGGCAAGTTTCGCAGTCCATCACGGACGCCAACAGCCTGATCGTAAAGATCGCCGATCTGAACGTGAAGATCGTATCCGCGGAAGTCGGCGGACGCGACAATGCGAACGATCTGCGCGACCAGCGTCAACGCCTCTTGAACGACCTCTCGACCCAGCTCGACGTCACCTATCTGGAAGATTCCACCGGACAGGTCACCGTGTTCGCCGGGAAGGGCTTGGTGCTGGCGTCGAAGGGTGATTACAAACAACTCGTCGGCGTGGCGAACGCCGGAAACGGCGGCTTTCTGGACGTCCGATACGATCCGGGCAACGGCGTCACGCCCTTCACGATCAATTCGGTCATCTCCCAAGGGAAGCTGAAGGGATTTCTGGATCTGCGGGACACCGCGATTCCCGGACTGATTACCTCGCTCGATACGCTGACATCGTCGCTGGTCAGCCAGGTCAACACGGTCCATGCGGCGGGCTATGGGTCGGACGGCACGACGGGGAGAAACTTCTTCACGGCGGCAGGGACGACCGCCTCGTCGATCTCAGTGGCCATCAGCGATCCCCGGTACGTGGCGGCGTCGAGCAGCTTGGAAGGCCTCCCCGGAAACAACGCGCAGGCGCTGGCGCTCGGCGCCTTGCAGAATACGGCCATCACCGCCCTCGGGTCGATCACGATGGGGGAATACTATGGGCGGACCGCCTCCAATCTGGGCGTGACCACGCAGGGGACTCAGCGGGATTTGCAGGCCCAGGAGACCATCCAAGAGCAGCTCGATCAGCAGCGAGGGTCGGTGTCCGGTGTCTCGATCGACGAGGAGTTGATCAATCTGCTGAAGCACCAGCGGGCCTTCGATGCGTCGGCCCGCATGATCACCGCGACCGATGAGATGCTCCAGACGCTCCTGAACCTCACGAGGTAATCGTCGTATGAGAGTCTCGGAATCCCAGATCTTTGCCGCCAGCCTCGCCAATCTGCAGCGAGGCCGGCTGAGGCTGTTCGAGATTCAGAAGCAGATTTCGTCGGGAAAGACGGTCTCGGAGCCGTCGGACGATCCGTCGGCCTTCGGAGAGATCGTCGCCGGCAAGTCCCGCCTCGGCATCGCGGAGCAACGGCTCCGGAACATCCAGTTCGCCACAACCCGGCTCGATCGCGCCGACAGCACATTGGACTCCGTGTCGAACATCGTGACGCGCGTCAAAGAGCTGGCCGTGGATCTCCGGAATGACGTGCATGACGCCTCGGGGCGGGCCATCGGCGCCAAAGAGGTTCGGCAACTCACTCTGGAAATCCAGCAACTCGCCAATACCTCTGTGAGCGGCCACGCCCTGTTCACCGGGACCAGCACGCACGGACGGGCGACCGGCAACGCGATCAATATCGGGACCGGCGATGCGCTCACGATCACTGCCGGCAGCAACGATACCCTGGCGCTCACCGTCGACGGCACGGCGGCCACGGTGACTGTCACGGCGGGGAGCTATACGAACGGCAATACGCTGGCCGCGCAACTCCAGACGGACATCAATGCGAATGCCACACTGTCAGCGGCAAGCCGTGCCGTGGACGTCACGTTTGAAAACAATCAGCTGGTGATCGCGTCCAGAGGGAATGGGAGCACCTCATCCATCAATGTCACGGGCGGCACCGGGCGTACCGTGTTGGGCTTCAACGGCGGCAGTACCACCACCGGGGATGAGCCGTTCAGACTGTTTGCCAGAACGGCGACCGACTCGCGCAATTCGGGTGGCGCCCAAATTACCACCGGACAGGTCACCGACAAGGGCGCCGTGACGTTGGACGATTATGTGATCCGGTTCAGCTCAGCCACTGCCTATGACGTGTACAACATCTCGGCGCCCGTCGGCGTGACCGCGGCGAACACGAACACCGGTGCCGGCGTCCGGGGCGATGCGGGCGTGGCGGATCCCAGCCGCGCGACGCTGGACAACTATCAGGTCCGGTTCGACAATCTCTTCACCGTCAACAGCGCGAACAATGCCCTGCGCATCAATCCTGGGTCCGGCGCCACCACCATCTCATGGACCGCGGGCAAGGATACCGGCAGCCAGTTAGCAACCGAGCTGGAGACGCGGCTGGACGCCGCCGGCGGGGGCAACACCTACACCGTCAGTTATAACTCGGCCACGGCCAAGTTCACGAGCCTCAACGATACCGGCAACTCCTCGGCGCTGACCCTTTCCTTCGACGACGCCTTGACGACCTCGGAGGATCTCCTGGGGTTCAATGCGACGGCCTCCTCGGTTGCGGTCGGCAGTTCGACGGTCGGAAACGACACTGCCACATCCGCGGGCGCGACCCTGATGACCAATGTGTATAACTCGACGGTGGGGACGAACATCTTCAACGTCACCTCGTCGAACAATACGATCTACCGCGGCGGCAGCGCGGTCACCCTTCGCACCGGCAGCTATACCGGCTCCCAGATGGCCACAGAAATTCAGCGAGCTCTCGGAACGGGCTATACGGTCGCCTATAACACGGCCTCGACCAGGCCGGCCCGGTCGTTCCAGATCACCAACTCCACCGGCGGCGCCGTCACCTTCAACTGGTCGAACAGCGGGGCGACCGCGGGCACGCTGCTGGGATTTGAGGCGACCGATTCGACGGTGGCCAGCGCCTCATCCGATACGAGCGATTTCGACGCCGGCAACACGACCTACGTGTCCGGGAGCAACATCGATTTCGACGGACTCCGGTCGGCCGTTGCCGACGGGGCGAGCGGGGGGCCGAGGACAGGCGACACGTTCGCGGTCTCGCTCGGCGGGACCGCCGTCCTGACCAACCAGGCCTATGCGACCGGCAGCGCCATCACGATCAAGGGGTTACAAGTAACCATCAGCAACAACAGCGGCGCGCCGGCTGCCTCCGACATGTTCCGGGTGCTGACCGGGATCCAGTACCAAGGCAACGACAAGACCCAGAATGTGGAGGTCGCCGACAATCAGACCGTCAAAATGAATCTTCCGGGCAATACGGTCTTTTCCGGCTCGACCGTCGATGTCTTCGCGGTCTTCAAGAATCTCACGGCGGCGCTCAGCGGGAACTACGGCGGGGGGATCGACCAGGGGTTGGCCGACGTCGACAATACGATTACGCAGGTGTCCGGGGCACGGGGCGAAGTCGGATCATTGAGCAACCGGCTGGACAGCACCAAGCAGAATCTGGACGCGGCCAAGGAGCTGATCACGCGGGTGCTGTCCGAAAACGAGGACGCCGACCTGGTGAAGGTGGCCTCCCAACTGGCGGAACGGCAGTTGGCGCTTCAGGTGGCCTCCCAGGCCTTGAGCCGGGTGTTCGAGTCGACGCTCCTGAATTTCTTGAAGTAGGAACAAACAAGGGCGATAGGTCGAAAACACTAGGCGAGGGGCGATAGGTGATCGGCGATGGGTGGGGACAAGGATATCCGCTATTCTTGCCTATAGCCTCGTGCCCATTGCCTATGGCCTTGGACCGTTGGCCTATAGCCCATCGCCAGCGTCATGGCTCCGCACCGCTCAAGGTTGCCGCAAGGATGCCGATAAGGGGACTACAGACGGCATCGGAGGCCGTTGGTTGAGGCCAAGGATTTAGGCGAACGACGTTATGCTGGTCCTGACACGGAAGTTGGGCGAAGGGATTACCATCGGATCGGATGTCCGGGTGGTGGTCCTCGAGATAAAGGGTGGACAGGTTCGCCTCGGCATTGAGGCGCCGCAAGCCATCCAGGTACATCGGGACGAGATCTACGCCAAGATTCAGGAGGAGAACCGCAAGGCAGCCTCCACCGGCACGATCCCGATCCAGGCGTTCTCGACGTTCGTCAAGAAGCTCAATCGGCCTTAACCATGAGGCAACGGTCATGAAAGTGCAGACCAGTCGTTTCGGTGAGATCGACTGCCGGCCGGAGGCGGTGCTCACCTTTCCGAACGGCATCATCGGCTTTCCCAACGCCAAGCGATTCGTCATTCTCGATCACGACCGCGAAGCTCCGATCAAATGGCTGCAGTCCGTCGATAAGGGGCACTTGGCCTTTGTCGTGATGGATCCGACACTGTTCAAGTCCGATTACCAGGTCCAGATCACCCCGGATGCGGTCGGCGAACTGGCCTATCGCGAGCAAGACGATCTGGCGCTCATGGTCATCCTGACCATCCCGTCGTCCGATCCTGCGACGATCACCGCCAACCTCCGTGGTCCGGTCATCGTGAACAGCCGGACGCGGCTCGCCAAGCAACTAGTCCTCAACGAAGAACTCCCGACCCGCCACCATCTCTTTCCTGAACAAGCCCGACAGGCCGCCGTGGTGGACTCATCCGAGCCGGTGAGCGCCGGCGGGCGATAGGCGCGCAAACGCGTCGTTCGTGGGCGCGACAGGGGAACTGGCGCGACAAGCGTGACGGGTAGGGAAAGGATGAAGGCTGAACGAGGAAGGCTGAACGAGGAACGAAGATTCCCCCCCTTCATCCTTCCGCGCTCATCCTTGTCCCACTCGTCTCGCCCATCATACGTGTCTCGCCCGTCCCGCGTCTCTGCGTCTATCGCGTCGTTGTGTCTCTTGAGTCGTTGCGTCGCTCGCGAAAGACGCAATCGCCGCGCCCACGCAATCGACGCAACTGACGCTTCACGCGTCACGTTTCACGATGTCTTCCAGCGCGGGTGTCAGCCGGCTCATGGCGTCATCCAGCGCTTCCAGGGCCTGCGGGGCCTCGTCCAGGGTGCCTAATCGGCCCATCGCTTCCAATCGTTGCGCGGCGTCGGCGGCCGCTTTGGCGGCGAACTCGCTCACCGTGCCCTTCAGCTTGTGGGCCGCCGTCGTGAGCCCCTGGGCATCGCCTTGCTCCACGGCGTGGCGGATGGCATCCAACAAGCCGGGGGCATCGGCCAGGCACTGTTGCGCAATGGCTTGCAACAACTCGAGATCGCCTTCCAAGCGGGCGAGCGCAGCGTCGAGATCGAGCGCGTCGTTCGTGAAGCGTGAAGCGTGAAGTGTCGTTCGTCGTTCGTCAAACGTCGCTTGCAGGGCGTCGAACGTCCAAAGTCGAACGTGGGATACGAGATACGAGGAACGATCTTCGGACGCTTCACGGTCTTGAAGCACTCGTTCGATAGCTTCGAGGAGCTCCTTCGCATGAATGGGTTTCGTCACGTAGTCGTCCATGCCGGATGCGAGACAGGTGTCGCGATCGCCTTGCATCGCGCGAGCGGTGAGTCCGATGATCGGCAGGCGGCGGGACGCGTCGAACGTCGAACGGGGAACGTCGAACGTTGGACGAGCGGCGTTTGACGCTTCACGGTCTCTAATGCGCCGCGTGGCGTCGAGCCCGCTCATGACCGGCATTTGCACATCCATGAGCACGACATCGAAATCCCCCTCGTCGGTCGCCCGGACCGCCGCGGCGCCGTCGTCGACGACCGTGACGCGATGGCCGTGTTTTTCCAGCAGAGACCGCGCCACTTTCTGGTTGACCGGATTGTCCTCGGCGACGAGGACGCGTAAAGGCGTGAAGCGTCGTTCGTCGTTCGTCAAACGTCGCTTGCAGGGCGTCGAACGTCCAAAGTCGAACGTGGGACGTTTCACGTTTGGCGTTGGACGCCTCTCGTTGGACGTTTCCGCCAGGCCGAACGTCGCCGTGAAGTGGAACGTGGCGCCGACCCCGGCCTCGCTCTCGACCCAAATGCGTCCGCCCATGAGCTCCACGAGTTGCCGGGAGATCGTCAGTCCCAGCCCCGTGCCCCCGTAGTGGCGCGTCGTGGAACCGTCCGCCTGAGTAAAGGCATCGAAAATGAGGGCCTGCTTGTCCGCTGGAATGCCGATGCCGGTGTCACGCA
>JACRLS010000108.1 GCA_016235225.1 Nitrospirota bacterium
GCTGTGGAGAGCGTTGACAAGTGATTGAACAGGCGCAAGAATCACGCCCCAGTGTGCAATCCGTATGGGCGTACTATGCCGGTCAGTATACTCAATAGTTGGACAGCGATGTCGAATGCCTGACCTTAAGCGAGAACGATTTGTTATCGAAGAATTCTGCAGGCGCTTATCGGTGCTCGTTCGCGAGGATTGCGTCGCCGAATCATGGCCCGATTCTGAAAACCGAGAACCCGGAACGTGCGATGCGATCCTTAAGCGAGGGGGGTCTTCCGGGGCCCTCGACCACACGCACCTGAATAGCTTTCGCGATCACGTAAAAGACAATGTTCTGTTCAACTCCATCATTCTGCCATTGCAGAGCAGCCTCGCGCCGATCTGCAACAAACATCACATCAATATCGTTCTTGGTATCCGCGAACTTCCTCGCGGCCACCGTGAAACCATGCGCCAGCTTGAGGCGTCCCTCTTGCGAATCATCCCCACAGTAGTCGACGACGGGCAGTGGCATCGAATCACACTGGATAGCCCCGCGTGTGAGGTACACGTTTCCCGACGGGCAAGCAAACTCGCCGGCTGCTTCTTCCACCAACTCGCCCCAGAAGGGCACAACATTGAGCTTCGCCAGGATATTGAGCGAGCGATCCGTCAGAAGAGTAAGCAGCTAACACGGTATAAGGCTGAGGGGAAGCGAACTGTCCTGCTACTTGACACGGACGACATCTCATTGATCAACGAGTTCACCGTAGCAGATGCGTTTGCGACCGCTACAACCCAAATCGACCACTCTTGTCTCGACGAGGTCTTCCTGTTTGACCAACCGGTCGGGGCCGATGTCCATTTCGTATGGCCGTTAAAGTTTCGTGGCGTATTTCAGCCGGATCGAATGTGGCTTGACGAATTCCGCAGGGCACAGGGTGTCTTGCTTTGGAACTGGGACGACCAGGGACCGCCATATGTTGAGGACATCACGTAGTTGCTGTCCAGAGAGGAGAATAAGGTGTCAGCAACTGTCTTGAGATTTAGGCATGCTAAGCCTCCTCATGCCGCCAGGGAGTCCGATGTTTCAGCATCGCATCAAAGTTGAGGGTCAGGTCTTGCAATCATACATCAAGCCATACGGCCTGAGAGATCGTCCGGCTCAGGGTCAGGTCTTGCATTAGCACATTGATGGCTTCACCTCTGCAGCAACCTGCCGAGACAGGCTCGCCCCTCGTCGTTCGTATCTCAATCTTCGAGCGGGACTTGTGAGAAACGCGGGACAGGCGGGACGTGCCCTCTTCGCGAGTCGCGCCGGGACTTCACGCTTGCGCGCCGGAGCGCTTCAGCGCGCAGGCACGAACGACGAGAGACGAAGCCCCAGCCGTGACGCTGCCGCTCATGACTACTCTTTGATGGCCTTGGCGCGCTTCTGGAGATAGGCGTTGCGGACCGCCACGTAGAGGTCCAGCGTCGCCTCCTCCACGCCCTGAAACTTTTATCGATCAGAAATCCGGTGGCATCACGAAGCGTAAAGGGCGGGAGAAAGGGCAGCAGGAGATAGGGGCCCGGCTTGACCCCGTACACCCCAAGGGTCTGGCCGGCATCCTCGTTGGGCGTTTCCAGTTTGAACCACCGTCGGGCAGGATCCATGAAGCCCCCGACGCCCAACGTGCTGTTGATGAGGAACCGGCCGCCCTCGATGCCCGCGCCTTTGAGTTTGCCTTGGAACACGTTGTTCAGCAGGCGGGGGACGAAGCGCACGTTCTGAAAGAAATTGGCCACGCCGCGCTGGACCGCATCGGGAAGCACCCAGTTATAGGCCTGAGCCACGGGTTTCAACACATAGCGGTCGACCTTTCGATTGAATTCGAACACCACGCTGTTGTACGTCTCCCACGGATCGTAATCCTCTTGCGCCTTGCCGTCCGCCTCGTCCTCCTTCGCGAAGGGGTCGGGCGGCTCCTCGTCCGGTGGTGCAGCAGCCGGTGTGGCTTCCTGTGAAGGAGCCGGCTCTTCAGTTGCGAGGATGCCCGTTGGGGGTGCCTCGGGCTCACCCGTCGAGGTCGATGAGGCGGCTCCTTCCGCAGATGGCGTCGGGATGGGAGACTCCTCCGGGAGAGCCACAGGGGCCGTGACGACCGGCGACGACAGGCCTGGGCCCGCTTGCGTTCCGGGAAGATCGATCTCGAAGGAGCGGGGTTCTGAAAAGGAGGCACAACCTCCGAGCCCGAGCGCGGCAAGAAGGACGACGGAGGGCAGGGGACGTGTCACGGTGAATCGCATCACGTGCATAGTCGAAGCGATCGCGGATCTGTTACGAAACGGCGGCCGGAGACCGAGCCCGGCCAAAAACGACGCACTCTACCAGAAACTCAATCCGAGAGCCACTGGAGCGAGCGGGATGAGCGTACCGTCACTCCGCTCGATCCGCAAGGGGGAGATGCTGCGGGATGATCTCATCACCGGTCAGCGTGAGAAGGCCCAGACTGCGTGGAAGCGAGAAGCGTTTCGGACCGGCGGAGCCGGGGTTAAAGAGCAGCATACGCTCCCGCCAGATCGCCGTAGGCTTGTGGGTGTGTCCGAAGACGCAGATGTCCGGTCGCTCCCGGTCGAGAAACGCTGCCCCGTCGCTCGTCAGGCTCCCTCCTTCGTACAGGATGTGACGGAGCGCGATGCGACGGGCGCCCAGCCGCAGCAGAGCTTCGGCGGCAAGGCCGCTCCGACCGAATCCGTCCACGTTGCCGGAGACCGCGTGGACCGGAGCCAGACGTTCAAGTTCGGCGAGCACGGAGGCGTCGCCGATGTCACCCGCGTGGAGAATCTGATCGACACTCTGAAAGTGGCGCAGAATGGCGCGGTCGAAGAGGCCGTGCGTGTCGGCGATCACGCCGATGCGGAAGGTGCGGGTCATTTCGGGCTTGGGGGGACTCCCGGCTCAAGGGAGGCGCGGATCGTTGTCCATTCAAAGGAGAACGGCACCGGCTCCTGTTTGGGGAGCGACGCCAGTTCCTGCTTCAGACGCTCCGCCCGAGCCGTGCTCATCGGATGGGTGGAGAGCAGTTCCACGTGCAGCTTGTCGGATTCCGAGAGCTTCTCGAAAAAGCGAATCATCCCGTCAGGGGGGATCTTGGCCCGGTGCACCAGCCGGATTCCTGTCACGTCCGCTTCCGTTTCCTGCTCCCGGCCGAACTTGAGCGTCAGCAGTTCGATCCCAAGCTGTTTGGCCAGGCCGACCAGCCCCTCCTGATTGCCGAACACAATCGAGGCGATCGCCACGAGTCCGAGCGTCTTGACGATGCGCTCCATCGCATGCCGCTGGACGACATGATTGAGCTCGTGGGCCAGGACGCCCGCGACTTCCTCGGGGCTCTCCGCCTTCTTCATGAGCCCGGTGAACACGACCACGTAGCCTCCCGGCAAGGCGAAGGCGTTCACGGTGTCGCTTCGGACCACCGTCACGTCGAACCGGTACGGATTCTCTGGAATCTGATCGCTCAGCCGCTTGGTTATCTCTTGCACGGCGGCGACCGCGGGGCCGTCCTTGAGGACCGTCTGGTTGCGGAGAAAATCCGGGCGAGCTGACTCTCCGATCTGGCGTTCCCATTCGATCGGCACGTGCCGGGCCGCGCTTCGCGCCAGCAGATCCGACCCAAACCAGAAGAACAGCATGAGGCCGATGACCGACCCCGCTCCGGCGAGGAGCCACCCCCGCCGGCTGCTCCGCGCATGCCTCACGCGCTGGGCGGTCCGTTCGAGCTCAGCCGTGAGTACTGACGGGGCCGCGCGCCGAAAGGCCAGAATCGCGGCCGGGTCTTTGAAGTACAGTGTGCGTGTACCGGTGGGATGCGCCCAGGTCAGCACCAGATGGTCGTGGTCGAACCCGCCCGCCCCGACGGAGAGCGTGCCGTACAGGATCAGCTCAGCCGGAGCCTCTGAGAGTCGGAACAACAGTCCGTCCGGCGTTACCTCAAGATAACAGGGGGCTCCAGTGCCAGGAAACCCCTCGCCGTAACAGAGCGCATTCGGAGAGGTTGAGGTCGAGGCTGAGGTTGAGCGTGAATCCATTCGGAAGGCCCCCGTCACACCCTTAGCCTAGACCTCAGCCTTGCCCTCTCTACTCAGAGACCGGGATGAATTGTCGGATCCAAGCGCCGAATCCGCCGGGATTGCGGCTTTGGATGTACACCACGCCGGGCCCGCGGAACCGGCAGACGAAGCCCTCGCCCGAGGTAAAGCTGGCGATCCATCCGGCGGCGGCCCGCTCAATGGCATACGACGTTGTGGCCGTCCAAGCGACCAGGTGGGCATTGTCGACAATGTACTCCTGGTCCGGCTTGAGCTCGACCTTGTGAATCGCGCCAAAACTGTTCAAGATCAACTGGCCCTGGCCGCTGATCTTCAGAATGAAGAGTCCTTCCCCGCCCAGGAGTCCACGCCCGAGACTTTGCATCTGGCTTTCGATCTTGACGCTCTCTGCGCCCGCGAGAAACCCGTCCTTTTGAACCAAGTATTCATTCACGCCGTCCAACTCGATGATCACCCCGCCCTCCATCTTGCTCTCGACCGCGATCGTCGGCGAGGCCGCAACCATGGCGCCCGACTCGGCCTTGACGGTTTCGCCCGACGCCAGGTCCACACGCACCAAGGGAAAGGCACCAGGGTACAAGATTTCACTTTTCATCTTCTGTGCTCCGTTATGAATGAAGGAAAGCCGGGCGCGATTGTAGCACGGGAAGGTGTGCGAATCCGGCTACGTCGGGCGGGTGCCGTCACGATCCGGTCACCCACCCATAGAATCGGGAGAATCGGGCAGTGGACTCAGGGGACGTGCCGGCCTGGGCCATCTTGATGCGTCCCAGAAAGTCCTTCGGCACGGCCTGGCGCGTGGCGGCGACATCCACGCCGAAGAGACGCGCGGCATTGAGGCCGAGAATCTTTGCCTTGACCTCCGGCGTCAGGGGACGATAGGCGTGCCGCTCGATGAGGCGGTCCGGAATCTGAAAACGGCGGAAAGCCTCCAGTTGCCAACGTGGCGAGCCGTACCAGATGGAGTCGGTTCCCCAGAGGACGTGATCCGGCCCGAACGCGTGCAGGATCTGCCCCAACAGATGCGCGCAGATGTCCGGGTGTGTCGAGACAAGCTGCCCAAACGTGGACCCAAGCTCCATGTAGAGATTCGAGAGCGAGAGCTCCGCGGATTTCATCCGACAGAATTCCGATGTCCAGGGGATGTCTCCGGTCCGACGAAACGTCTCCTCCAGTCCGGTCATGCCCCGGAAGCCGGAGTGGTAGACGAGGAATTGAAGGTCCGGAAAGTCTTTCGCCGCCTTGATCAGGTCTCGCGGATGGTTGTAATCCTCGATCGGTCCGAGCGGCAGCCCCTTGTGGACGCAGATCCTCGGGACCTTGAGGGCGCGAGCGCGCTCCAGCATCGGGTAGGCGATCTTTTCGTCATCCATCCACCAGCCCTGATCAATGTTCTTGGGCGGCGAGCCGGTGTAGCACTTCCAGGCATCGACCTTGAGCAGGCCGGCCTGCATATCCATGAAATCGAGGTCGGCGCGCCCGAGCTGCGGCGTGGCCAGGCCATGGGCCAGCATGCGCTGCGAGCCGGCGATCCGATTGATCTCGTCCCGAATATGGGTCATCTCGCTCGGCGGCACAACGGCTTCCTGCGGGTAGGGGCCCGGCGGGGTGCTGATGAGCGCGATGGACGTGTCGCTGTCAAGGAACACTTCGCGGACGAAATTTTCCCAGGACAGATCGGAGACGTGCCCCTTGTCCCGCTGCAAGTCCGGATTCCATCCCATCTCCCGCACATGTTGCCGGAGGGCCAGTAGGCGATCTTTCGACACGGCGCCCTTTCGGGTGGCCTCGGCATTCAGCGGATCGTAGCGACTGCCGACGTAGTGGGTTTGCACGTCGAAGATGAACGGCGCGGGGCCCGCGCGCTCGACGACCGCCGCCGCGTCGGCCAACTCCACCTCCCACACGTCGAAGAACCGTCCGAACACGGAGTTCATCGCCAGGAAGGCCGCCGCCATCCCCCCCGTCGTGCGCAGAAACTCACGCCGGTTCAATCCAATGCGGCGACCGGTTCGATCGGCCAACCGGGTGGTGACATGCTCGACGCGACATTGCGCGGGCGTTTGCGGGAGGGGAGGAAACTCCTCATTGGAGACCAGCCTGGTCGGGATCGGTACGTCGCCGGCCACGCCCTGTCGCATGCCGGGGCGGATCTGAAATCGCAGACGATTCGGCTTCATCGAGAGGAGACCATGATGGTGGCCAGATTCTGTGAGAAAACCGCCAAGGTGTCAAATGTGCGTCCACGAGGGGTCGGTGGCCCAGAAGAAGGCGAGCAGAGAGGGATTGGTCAGGGCGAAGGGAGGACCGCCGGGAGGGCTTCGTCGAGGGCCTGATGTTGAGCTTGAAGAAACCGCACGGCCTCCTGTCGGTCGATCCATGCAAAGGTCAGGCGATCTCCCGGGAGCAACTGAGCCGCCAGGGGAAGATCAGCGACCATCATGATTGCCGGCATCGGGTACCCGCCGGTGGGCTGACGATCGACCATGAGGAGGATGGGCTGCCGGTTTGGAGGGATCTGGATGGATCCCAAGGGCGTGGCTTCGGAGATCTGATGACCATCATCCAGCAGGTTGAGCGCGGGACCGTCAAGACGATACCCCATCCGGTCCGACTGCAAGGTGAGCTGGTAGGCTCCGGAGGTGAGCGCATCCAGCGCCTCTCGATGAAACCGGTCCGCGTGAGGGCCGGAGATGACGCGCAGCGTCGGGCAGGCTCGATAGTTTGGCCTGGATTCAAGGGGACAGGTTCGACCAGCGGAAGGCGCGGATGCCCCCACGCGCATGCCGAGGTTCAGCACGTCGCCCTTCCGGAGCGCACGCCCATCCAGTCCGCCGATCCGGCTCTGCAGATGCGTGGCTCGACT
>JACRLS010000014.1 GCA_016235225.1 Nitrospirota bacterium
CGGGCCAGCGATTCAGCCGCATTCCGGCGAACGAGCCAGTCTTCATCTTTGAGCGCGTCGATCAACCAGTCCAGCGCGCGCATGTCGCCGATCCGCCCAAGCGCGTCGGCCGCGTGCCGCCGCACCATCCAATTGGGGCCGCGGAGGCCATCGATCAAGGCATCAACCGCCCGCACATCGCCGATCTTCTTCAGCACGCGGGCCGCGTCCTCCCGCAGCTGGCTGTCTTGGAGCGCCTCGATGAGCCCGGGAACGGCGCGGGCGTCCCCCCAACGTTCCAGTGCCCAGACGGCGGCCGTCCGGACGGCGCCATCCTTGTCGTGGAGCGCGCGAATGACGGACTCGACCCCGCGGGGATCTTTGAGTTTGCCGAGCGCCGTCACCGCCTGCTCGCGGACGGCCCATTCGTCGTCCGTCGCGGCCTCGACGAGCGCGTCGACGGCTTCCGGCCCGATGCGCACGATGGCGCTGGTGGCCGCTTCACGAATCACGGCATCCTCATCAGCCAGCACATTGATCAACCGCGGGAGCGCCTCGGTCCCCAACTGGCCCAGACTTGCCACCGCATGGTCCCTGAGCGCCTCATTCTCGTCCCGCAGGGCGGTGATCAACGACTCGATTCGATTACTCTCACTCATCATCCTTCCCTTCCCCCGGTATTGCCTGGGCGCCCTCGAGCGCCGCGAGCTTGTCGGAGATGATCCCTGCACTATAGGACACCAGCCCGTCCCGGTCGGTCTTCAGCCGTTCAAAGAGTTCCGCATGCGGCCTCAACACCTGGACGTCTTTCACCTTCGCCAACGCCTCCATAGCGAAGACCCGCAACGGGCGAATCGGGATCGCTTCCACGTACAGCTCGGCCGGGCGAGGATCGCCGATCAAGCCTAGTGATTTCAAGGCATATTCCTTGACGCCGGTATCGGGATCCACCTGGAGTCGCTCCATCAAGGGATCAACCGCCCGCACATCGCCGATCTTTCCCAGCAGATCCGCCGATGCCTCCCGCACCACCCAATCGTCATCCCGCAAGTATTCGATCAGAATCTCCACGCTTGGCCGGCCGACGCCCAGCAGGTCGATCACGGTGGCCATCCGCGCCTCCTCTCGTTCGATCGCACCTTCCACGTCGCGCAGCAGATTGAAAGCCTGATCGATGCGGTCGCGAATGGCGCCGAGTTTCTTCAGCGTCCGAATGGCAATCTCCTGAATCGAGGGATCGGCCATCGCATCGACCAGGGCGTCTGCGCAACGGGGATCCAGCAAGTGTTCGAGCATGGCGGCGGCGGCCTGTCGGCTTGCCGGCTCCGGATGGCTGAGCATGTCTGCCAACGGCTGCACGGCGTTCGGGATCACACCCACGATGGCCGTCACCCACACATGATGTTCGTCACTCGGCTCGTCCTTGAGCATCCCCACCAACGGAATGCCGCCTTTCGGATCCTTGATCCGGGCCAACATGCCCGCCACCTCGATCTTAAGGGCGGGGCTCCCGGAGCACGCAGCACGGGCCAGGGCGTCCACCGCCTTCGGCCCACCGGTCACGCAGGCGGCCGTGGCGCGCATGCGCCGCCAGTCCTCTTCATGGACCAGCTCGGACACCAGAGTTTCAATCGTTTCTTTCGGCATGATCGGGAAAACGCGCGAAGGTTAAGGTTCAGGTTGAGGTCAAGGTCCATCAAGAGACGAATCGACTTCTTGGTTCCTCCTTAAGTCTCAGCCTTAACCTTGTCTCAGATGCGTCCCGGCCGCCACCCGAGTTGGGCTAGCGCCTCTTTGACATGGAACCGCACGTTCTCGTCCGCTTCCTTTTTCAGGACGTCGAGCAGTGGCGGAATCGCAGGGGACCCGAAGGCCACCAGACCAGTCGCCGCCTCTGCCCGTGTCACCGTCTGCTGAAGAGCCCTCACGAGCGTGGGGATCGTCTCGATCGCCTTAATGTGGGCCAGGGCTCTGACGGCGGCCCCCATCGCCAGCATTTCTTCGTCCCACCGGTCACCACAGCCGTGGATCGCACGGCTGACCTCAGGCCGAGCCTCTCCCGTCACCACGGCTACCAATGCGGACACCGCCCGCCTATCTCCGATCTTGCCGAGGGACTCGATGGCCAAAGGACGCAGCCCGGGGGTGTTCATCAGTACGAGCAAGAAATCCACAGCCCGCGCATCGCCGATCTCTCCGAGGGCCCGAACCGCATCTTCCCGCACCGCCATGTCGGCATCGTTGAACACGAGGTGCAGCAGGGGTTCCACTGCCTCAGGCGTCCGAAGCTTGCCCAGCGCCTCCACGGCATGGAGGCGGACCAGCCACTCTGTATGGCTCAAAGTTTCGATCAACGGGGCTACCGCGCCCGGGCCGACGAGCGCAAGAGCTGTCGACACATCTTCTCGAACGGCCTTCACTGGATCCTGGAGCAACGGCAGCAGAGCGGGAACGGCCCGCGGATCGCCGATTCGCCCCAGCGCTTTCGCGGCATCCATCCGGACCACCCAATCGTGGCTTCGAAGGGCAACCGTCAGGAGGTTTTCCAGAACCCGAGAATCCGCAATGGAAGACAAGATACTGGCGGCCGCTTCCTGGACCGTGAGATTCTTATCTTGCAAGCAGGCACTCAGCGGGATCACGGCGGGCGAACCAATGGCCGTTAGTGAGGTCATCGCCGCCGTGCGGACCGCCCGGTCCGGATCCTGAAGAATATGGACCAGAGGGAGAACGGCACGGGCATCCTCGAGTGTCCCCAGGACGCCGGCCGCTTCCTCGCGGACAGCCCAGTCCTCATCTTTCAGTGCCGCAATGTGTTCAGCTACCACGTCAGCCACGGTCTGTGATCTCAAGAATGGCCTAGAGAGGCTCTCCTCACCCCATCTGCTGCAATTCCCAGCAGGAGACGAGCGGGTTAGCCTAACATAGGGATTTTTCGAGGGTCAACGGGCCTTAGGCTGATCTAGACAGGTCCTGATTGCACTCGGCAAGCCGTTTCCTGTATGAACGTGCCTCCATGTCGGCAGACAATAACTTCCAGCATGCTCCCTATTCCCGGGCGGATCCAGGCGATCGAGTCGCCTATCGGGAATTCGTGGCCGGGGCACCTGCCGGGTCCGCCGCCTGGACCGATGCCATGTCAGCGCTGGGAGCCCCCCTCTCGGGAGCCGGAGTCCGAGCCGTCATTTTCCTGCATGGCTCGTTGCCGGGAACCGATCTCTTCGGGATGCAGCGACTGGACGAGGTAGGCGGACTCAAGCGGGGCTATTCGCGGGGGATCTCAGGACTGGACGCCCTGCTCGCAGCCATGCGCGAGGACACGAACGGGCTGTCCGTCGCCCAGCTGGCACCTCCGATCAAGGATGATGCACCGAGCAAGACCTGTCTCGATGATCAGCTGGGGGATGCCGGTAACTTCACGAATACTGCCGTGGCCCAGTTTCAGCAGGCCATTAACCAGAACCTCTCCCATCCGATCGCCTGCCGGAGAACCCTCTGGTCCTGTGAACATCATCACCTGGGGCGGGCGATCGCCACCCTTGTGCTGCTCGACCAGCTCCGCACACTCTGCGCGAATATGAAAATGGCGGCCGGGGATCGCCTCCTGATTCTGGCCCACGGCCACGCCGGCCAACTGCTGGCCTTGGCCTCGAATTTCCTCACCCCGTCCGGAAACTCAGGCAAGAAAAAGATACTCGATCTCGTGACCGCTTATGCACAACAGACCAGCCAGGATGCCTTGCTGAGGCTCATCCGACAGATAGAGCCACTGCTGGAGGCCGGCACGATGCTCAATGGGGCCAGCCTGGATGTCGTGACCTTCGGCACGCCCGTCAGATACGGATGGGACCAGACCGGCCTGGGCAGGCTGCTACATATCATCAATCACCGCGCGCTCCGCGCGGACGGCAAAAGGTGGCTCGCCAAGATGGACCTCCCTCAGATCACGGTGGAGATGCCGGTCGCCTGGGGCGGCGACTACGTGCAACAACTGGCCGTGGCCGGCTGCGACGCCCTCCCGCTCACTCCTGAGGCCAAGGCGGCCAACAAGGCGATCTGGGAGCTCGTGGAGCCCTGGGATGGATTCGAACGCTGGCTGGAGTGCGCCCGCAAGAGCGTGCGCTGTCCGGTGGACGGGGTGTGCCTGCTGGTGGACTACAAAGATTGTAACGGATCCGCCGCCGTCCGCGACCACTACTACGGGCACGCCGCCTACACCCGATCGCAGGCGATGCTCTTCAACATGACGGAAATCGTGAACGTGCTCTACGCATCGCCCCGCGCATGAGGGACATCCCATGAGCCACAAAGAGATCGCAACGCTGGCAGGCGGCTGCTTCTGGTGCCTGGAGGCAGTCTACGACCAGATGAAGGGGGTGGATGCCGTCGAGTCCGGCTACATCGGCGGGAAAAACCCGGATCCGACCTACGAGCAAGTCTGCTCAGGCATGACCGGCCATGCCGAAGCCGTACGGATTACGTTCGATCCCACGGTCGTGTCGTATCGGGAATTGCTGGAAGTCTTCTTTGCCATCCACGATCCGACGACCCTCAACCGCCAGGGCAATGATGTCGGCACGCAATACCGATCGGCGATTTTCCATCACTCGCCGGATCAGAAGGCGACCGCGGCCGCCGTAATTGCCGACTTCACCAAAGAGGAGATCTTCGATCGCCCGATCGTCACCGAAATCGCCCCTGCCGACACCTTCTACGAAGCCGAGGCCTACCACCAGGAATACTTCGCCCAGAACCCCTCTCAGCCCTATTGCACCTATGTGGTGAATCCCAAGGTCGCGAAGTTCAGGAAGCAGTTCGCGGGAAAAATGAAGGGGTAGCCGTTTAGTTTTGATGGGCGCTTGAGTCGCTTTCGTACTGAGGCAGCGGCCGATTCGAGGTCGCGACAACCACTTGCGGCTGCTCTTTGTAGGGCTGACGACGGTGGAACTCTTCGTAGAACGTGAGGACCTTCTTGACGTAGTGTCGGGTCTCCCGAATGCGTGGAATCTCATTGTGCTTCACCTTCCGGATCCCGGCGTTATACGCGGCCAAGGTCAGTGAGAGATCTCCATGATACAGGTCGAGGAGATGCCGAAGCTGTTTGGCGCCGGCGCGGATATTCTGGATCGGATCATACAAGTCGCCCACCTTGAGCCGCTCCGCATTGCTCGGCATCACCTGCATGAGCCCGATCGCCCCCTTTCGCGATGTCGCTTCAGGATCGAACCCGGACTCAGCCTTGATGACGGCTTTCAGCAACGCAGGATCGAGGTGGTAGTGCTCAGCATACCAGTTGATGGCAAGGTTGAGCTCCCGGCGTGTCAGGTCGGGGCTCTTCCCTGAATAGTCAGGGTTCGTGGGGGCCGGCAAGAAGAAGGAGCAGAGTCCGAAGACCGCCGTGCCGGCGAGTCCAATGAGCAGCTTTGTCCGGAGCGGTGTGCCCTGTCCCTGTGGCATAACCATCTCCAATGAAATCTGACATCCGCCTAGATTCCATAAGGATAGCAGCCAAATTCCCGGTGGCAGGGCCGCCTCGAACAGGCACCAAGATCAACAATCGGACTGAATGGGGTATCGCTTGGCACACAGGAACGCCCCAACAACAAGGAAGTCCTAACAGCGGCCAGGAAGGATCGAGGCTCCTCGCTTCCGCGCCTCTCGGATTGACCCTCTC
>JACRLS010000053.1 GCA_016235225.1 Nitrospirota bacterium
AAGCAGGCTGCTTCCTAGACGTGCACCGTGAAACGTCCCTCGATTGGCCTCGGGACGGTGAGCCTGTCGAACCGTGAGGCGAGAGTGAATACCGCTTTGCGTTCGCATCCTGAATGCTCCCCCTCCGGTGGTTGCTTCCTCTGATAGCATCGATCCTTCCTGTCAACCGTTTGACCGTCGAGAGCCCCGCGCCAATCGTTCGTTGACTCGCTTCCTCTCGGCCTGCTCTGCGCAAGGCTGAAAACCTCCGCCCTTTCTCTCGTTTGCGATCAATCGTCCTCTTTCCGCATCGGCATGGAATTTGCTGCCTACCTTCTTCCCGTGCGCCCGCTCCAATTCCATAGTGTGCCGCTCCGGGTCGTCTCGGCCTTGCTCTGCCTGATAGTCATACCTGGAACCGCGGTGGCGGTGCCCGTCGGCGTGCACAGGGAGTCGGGAGGCCAGGGACAGGAGAGCCCCTTATCGGCTGTCTCGCTTCCCCCGGCGGTGGTTGCCGACGAACCTCTGCCGGACGGCGGGCCCCGATTCGATCAACCGATCTATGCGCCGGGAAGCCTGCCCTTCCGCGAAGCTCTCGCGGCTCTGGAACAGCGCGCATACCCCGCGGCGGTCACGGCCTTTCAGCGGGTCATCGAAAAGTTTCCCCAAAGTCCGCTCGCGGCGGCTTCTGAGGCGTTTCTGGCAGAGATTCACGTGATGAAAGCTCTGACGCCGCAGAGTCGGGCTGATGCGATCGGGCAATACCGACACCTGGCCGTCAGCCATCCGGATTCTCCCAACGCGCTACGGGCCTACTGGCGCATGGGCGACTTGTACGCCGGGATGGGTTTGTATCCTGAGGCGCAAGGGGCCTATGCGCGACTGCTGGCTGAGGGCCAAGCGGGGCGTGACGTCGACCGGGCCCTCCTGGGCAGCGGCGTGAATAAACTCCACTGGGGCAAGGGAGAGGGGGCGGCGGCGGACTTTGAGGCCTTACGACGGCGCACGCATGATGAGCAACTGCTTCGGTATGCCTCGATCGGACTCGCCGACGCCTTGGCCCTTCAGCAGAGATATGGCGAGGCCAAGAGCCTGTACGAGGCCGAGTTCCGGTCATGGCCTGAGGAACTCAAGCGACATCCTCTCTCCTTCCTGTCCTTTGCGCACACCTATTCGGCGCTGGGGCTGGAGACCGATGCCCGTCGACTCTATGAGATGTTCTATAACCTGGACCCCACGCACCGGGAGTCCGGCGTCATGCTGGTCCGAATCGGGGACAGCTTTCTTCGTGAGCGACACGGCGATCGCGCGGTCCTCTTTTATCGCCACGTGCTCCAACTGCATGCCAACACAGAGGCCAGCGACCTGGCCTATCTCCGTCTGGCCCAGATCAGCGCAGAACTCCTCAAGCGGGATCGCGACCACAGCCTTGCCCTTCAAGTGAAGGGGCTCATGGACGCGACGTCCGGCCCAGTCCTCGATGAGAGCCAGCAGGAGATCGTGTATCGGGCGATCGCGATCGACCGGAGTGAATCGGCCCTCGGCAGTGAGGCCCTCTTCCGCCTCGGACAGCATCATGAGCTCATGGGCAATCTGACCATGGCCGTCACCGTCTATCGGGATCTCCGGCAGCGGCAGGGCCAGATCCTGGATGACCAGTGGCCGGAGAAGGCCACCACGAGACTGAAAGAAATACTCGGGTCCTGGATCATCGGCGCTCTTCAGGGACGGGACGATGTGACCGCCGTCAGACTCTTTCGTCTGCCCGGAGAAGACGCGGAGCGCCTGTTCTCCGACAGCGGACTCATCGTGGGCGTGGCCGGTGCGCATCAACGGTTGGGTCTGACGCCGGAAGCGGTCCGGCTCTACCAGGTGGCGCTGAAACAGAACTTAGCGGAACAGACGCTGGAGGCCGCCTTGCTGGGGTTGGGGCAGACCTACGCGGAGCAAGGCGATGCGGCCGCCGCCCGGCAGGTGTTTCAGCGCTATCGGCTCCCATTTCCGCTGGCATCGAGACTCCGGTTCGCGCGATTATGGCTGCGTGACTTTCCCCGCGATCCTGAGCAGCCTCAGGTCATGCTGAGTTTGGCGGAAGGATTGGTTCGGACGGGAGAATTTGAGGATGCGGCGCGGGCCTATGCCGACATCGAGCGGACGAGACTTCCGATCGCGGCGGCCACATGGCTCCATCATGGCGACATGCTATCCAAGGCCGGGCAGCTCGGTGAGGCGGCCAAGCGATACCAGTCCGTCCTGTGGGTCAAGCCGAGTCCGGAAGAAGAGGCCTGGGCGAGGGTGCGACTCGCCTCGGTCTGGCGGCAGATGAAACGGTTCACCGCCGCGGCCGCCGTTCTGGCTCCGGTCCGGGTCCGGGTCCGGAACGGGGATCCGTTGTTGAGCCGGTTTGCGACGGCGCTGGAACGGGATTTGGATCGGGAAGGGGGGTGACGACGATGGCAGGACCCGGTGCGGCCACCAGCTATCAGACGGAATTACTCGCGCATGCCTTTCGCCGATTCGATCAGGCGGCGGTGTCGCTGCAGGAATCCTACAAGGGGCTCATGGAGCGCATGGAACGCATGGACGTGGAGTTGGCGGCGAAGAACGAAGCGCTGCGCGCCGGTCTCAGGGAGAAAGAAGACATGCGGAGTCATTTGGCGGCGGTCTTGGAATCGCTGACGACCGGGGTGGTGGTGACCGACCAGCGGGGCGTCATCGTGCGGTGTAACGAAGCCGCGGAGCGGTTGATCGGGCGGGCCAGGCGGGACCTCGTCGGGCAGGCGCTGTCGACGGTCCCGGGTCTTGAGGAGCCCGGCGCCGATCTCCCTGCGGTCATGCACTTGTCCGGCTCTCCCGTCTCGGTGACGCGGACGGTGTTGCGCAACGAGAAGGGCGGGCCGCACGGCAGCATCGTGCTCCTGAACGATCTCTCAAATATCCGCAAATTGGAAGAACGGCTGCAGCGCCGCGACCGTCTGGCGGCGATGGGGGAAATGGTCGGTCGCATTGCACATGAAATCAGAAATCCGCTCGGCAGCGTCGAGCTCTTTGCCTCGATGCTGCGGCGTGATCTGGCGGAGGAGCCGCAGGGGCGCGCCTATACCGAGCACATCTCCAGCGCCGTGCAGGCGATGGATCGGCTGCTCTCCAACCTTTTGTTGTATACCAGACCGATGTCGCCCTCGCCGGACTGGCATCCGGCTGTGACGCTCGTTCGGGATTCGTTGGTGCTGGCCGCTCATGCCACGGTGGGCCTCAGGGTCGACGTGTGCAACCAGGCGGCGGAGGAGGTCCCGATGCTCTGGTGCGATGCGGCTCAGGTGAAGCAGGTCGTCCTCAACCTCGTGCTGAACGCGGCGCAAGCCACGCCGGCAGGAGGCGCGGTGACCGTCACGATTACTGAGGAGCGCGGATCCCACGGCCGGCCGGCCGGGATGCGGATGGCCGTGGCGGACACCGGCAGCGGGATCGACTCGACCTTGCTCTCGAGAATTTTCGATCCGTTTTTCACGACGCGTGAGGAAGGGACCGGTCTGGGGCTGGCCATCGTGCATGCGGTGGTCGAGGGGCATCATGGCCGGGTGGAAGTGGACAGCGAAGCCGGGCAGGGCAGCACCTTCTCCATCGTGTTGCCGCAGGGGCCCCAATCGGACAAGGTGGCAGGCGTCTTGCGCCGGTGAGCCATCCGCCGAATGTTGTTGCGGAGGATGTTGTATGAATGCAGTGACGACACAGCGAGGGGGGCAGGGCAGCGGGGACAACCGATCGGTCCTCGTGGTGGATGACGAACCATCCATGCGGGTGGCATTGTCGGAATCCTTGCGCCGATCCGGGTACGGGGTGGCGGTGGCGGCCGACGGCCAGGAAGCCTTGCAGCGATTCGGTCAATGTCGGCCCTGGTTGGTGCTGACGGACATGAAAATGGCGCGGATGGGCGGCTTGGACGTCTTGAAAGAAATCAAGCGGCGCTCTCCGAATACGAGGGTGGTGGTGATGACGGCCTATGGCACGGTGGAAACGGCGGTCGAGGCGATGAAGCAAGGGGCCTGTGATTATTTGCTGAAGCCCTTCGCGGCCGAAGCGTTGGAACGGGTCCTGACCCGCCTCGAAGCGGGGGAATCGTCTCCAGAGCGAGCGGCGGCACAAGGCGCGCCGACTGAGCGAGCGATGTTGACCGAGAATGCGGGCATGGAACGGCTGCTCGGGTTGGCCGAGATTGTCGCCACGAGTCAGGCCACCGTGTTGATCAACGGCGAGAGCGGAACCGGCAAGGAACTGTTGGCCCGGTTCATTCACAGCCGGAGTCCTCGCGCCCAGAAGCCCTTTATCGCCGTCAATTGCGCGGCGCTGCCTGATGGGCTCCTGGAAAGCGAGCTCTTCGGCTACGAGCGGGGCGCGTTCACGGGGGCCTTGTTCCGCAAGCAGGGCAAATTCGAGATGGCCAACGGCGGGACCCTGCTGTTGGATGAAATCAGCGAGATGACTCTGAATCTCCAAGCGAAGCTCCTGCGTGTGCTCCAAGAGCGGGAGTTGGACCGGATCGGGGGGCGCGAGCCGATCCCGGTGGATATCAGGGTGATCGCCACGACCAACCGCTGCCTGCGTGAGGAAGTCGAGCAGAAACGGTTTCGAGAGGATCTCTATTACCGGTTACATGTATTTCCCTTGACGGTCCCGCCGCTCCGCGAGCGCGATGGAGACATTCCCATGCTGGCCCGCCATTTTGCGCAGCACTCCTCCGCGAGGAACGGTCTCACCTGTCCGGAGTTGTCTCCGGCGGCCGTGCAATTGCTTGAGAGCCGTCCGTGGCGTGGCAATGTCCGCGAACTGGAAAACAGCGTCGAA
Source organism: Nitrospirota bacterium (assembly GCA_016235225.1). Classification (GTDB taxonomy): domain Bacteria; phylum Nitrospirota; class Nitrospiria; order Nitrospirales; family Nitrospiraceae; genus RSF151. The sequence goes on from JACRLS010000053.1 coordinate 4,825, forward strand.
CGCGCGGTGCTGATTTCGGCGGGAATGATGCTGGAGCCGGTCCACTTTCACTTCGACGACGCCCCGGCCCGGCCGGTGGCGCCGGCTGCGACGGCGCCCCCTCCCGCTCAGGATTCCGGGATGGGGTCGTTGTGGGCCATGGAGCGAGATCTGATCATGCGGACGCTCGGAGCCATGAACGGAAATCGGACTCATGCGGCCAAGGTGCTGGGCATCAGTCTCCGGACCTTGAGGAATAAGCTGCGGGAGTATCGTCAACTCAATGGGGGGGCCGCCACGGGCGAGGTGCCGTCGTTGCTGGAAGCGGTCGACCCGGCATAATGTGCCCAGTCGGATGGCTCGGGATCACGTGTCCGATCCGACGAGGCGAGGGATTGGACGGCAAATCGGGCAAGAAACGACCGGTACGGCGTTTGCAGAAAAAATAAGAGCCGGGGAGGAACAGGCGCATGCGAATTTTTGATCGCACCATGGGATTGCTCGAGCGGACGATGGATTTGCGGGCCTCCCGGCACCGTGTCATTTCGGCCAACATCGCGAACGAGGAAACACCGGGGTACCGGCCGAAGGAATACCGATTCCTCGAGGCGCTGGGCGCCGCCACGCGCGGGCAGGATGGGGCCCCGATCCGGGTCACCCATGCCCTGCATATCGGGCCCAGAGGCGATGCCGTCGGGCGGGTGGTCGGCAAGACCGAGACCATGGCGACGAATGACATGGGGTTGGATCAGAACAGTGTGAATCTGGATATGGAGTTGGCCAAACTGTCGGATAACGCCCTGAATTTCAACACGGCGGTCTCCGTCATCAGCATTCGGTTCAGGCAGTTGCTGGCGGCGGTCAGGGACGCAAGATAAATAACAGGTCGAGGTTAAGGAGCAGCGAGTTCCGGCAATCTGTTACTCAACCTTAGCCTCAGCCTCAACCTCAACCTTTTTTGGAGGAGGAGACATGGATATTACCGATAGCTTATCGATTTCGGTCTCGGCCTTGGACGCCCAGCGGCGTCGGCTCAACGTGATTGCGAGCAACCTGGCCAATGCCCAGTCGACTCGTACGGCCGAAGGGGGGCCGTACAAACGCCGAGATGTGGTGTTCCAATCCACGCCGGGGATGCCCAAGTTTCACAATGTATTCAAGCGGGCCTCCATGGGCATGGGTGAGAAGGCCCTGGACGGCGTTCGGGTGCTCCGGGTCGTGGAGGACAAGCGTCCGGGGCAGGCGGTCTATGATCCCAAGCATCCGCATGCGGATGGGAAGGGGTTCGTGACCATGCCCAATGTGAATGTCATGGAAGAGATGGTGAACATGATGGCTGCATCACGGTCGTATGAGGCCAATGTCCAGTCCATCAATGCGACCCGGACGATGTGGAACCGGGCGCTGGAGATCGGCCGGTAAGCGAATAGCGAGCAGCGAGCAGCGAATAGCGAATAGCGAATAGCGA
>JACRLS010000054.1:0-3698 GCA_016235225.1 Nitrospirota bacterium
GCTCCACGCGGGGGTACCCATTGCTCTTCTCAATGCAATGGGTCCAACGCTTGGCGTCTCTGCAGTTTCGTCACGAAGTTTCATGAATAATGCGCGTTAAGGAACCGGTTCGGGCGATGCGAAAACCGCGCGACACGTCCACTCACGACCTGGAGCAGGCGCTCCGTCAAAAGACCCGGGAGGTCGATGTCCTTCATCGCATCACCGAATCCATCAGCAGCACGCTGGACCTTGAGACGGTCTTGCGACATATCGTCGACGTCGTGGTGGAGGTCACCAAGGCCGACGCGTGCCTGCTGTATCTGCTCTCGGAGAGCCGGGGAGAGCTCATCCTGCGAGCCTCCAAGAACCCACATCCCAAGCTCATCGGGCGGATCACGATCGGCTTGGGCGAAGGGATCACCGGATGGGTCGCGCGGGAGCGGACCCGCGTGGTGATTCCGAGCAATGCGAGCGACGATTCGCGCTTCAAATTCTTTCATAACCTGCCGGAGGACCGATACCAGGCCTTCGTCTCCGTGCCGATTCTGGCCAAGAAGGAAGTCATCGGCGTCATCAATGTGCAACACAAGCGCCCGCGCCGGTATCGGGAGGACGAACTGGCCCTGCTCTCCACCATCGCCAACCAGGTCGGCGGTGCGATTGAAAATGCCCGGCTCTACGCGGAAATGCGGCGGAAGGCGATCCAGGTTGAGACCTTGTCTCAGGTGTCGGAGACCGTCGTCTCCAACCGGCTGCTGGAGGACGTCTTACAACTGATCGTGGCGATGACGGCCCAGATGATGAATTCGAAGATTTGTTCGATCATGCTGCTGGATCAAGACAAGGAGGAACTGAGGATCGTGGCGACCCAAAGCCTGAGCGAGCAGTACCGGCGCAAGCCGAACCTCAAGCTGGGGCAAAGCATCAGCGGCCGCGCGGTGCTCGGTCGCCGACCGATCCTCGTGCCCGACGTCGCGCAGGACCGTGACTATATGTACCCGGAGATGGCCAAGCGGGAAGGACTCTGCTCGTTGCTCTCGGTGCCGATGCTGGTGCGTGAGAAGGCGGTCGGCGTCATCAACAGCTACACCTCGGTGCCCCATGCGTTTTCACATGAAGAAGTCAGGCTGATGCAGGCGATTGCCAACCAGGCGGCGATTGCGATGGAGCATGCGACGCTACTGGAAAAGTCATTCGAGATGCAGGAAGCCCTGGCGGTCAGAAAACTGGTCGAGCAGGCGAAAGGGTACCTGATGCGGTCGAAGAAACTCTCCGAGCAAGAAGCCTTTCGGCTCCTGCAACGTCAGAGCATGGATTTGCGAAAATCGATGCGGGAGATCGCAGAAGCCGTGTTGCTGGCCGGGGAGATCGAGGCAAGCGCATACGACAGGGCAAAAGCCTAGCAGGTCGCGGGATTTCTGGCGCGGGATTTCTTGACACCGGTTCAGTTCCGGTGCTATAAGCGGGCAGACTCCGTCGGAGACAAAGGCGTTTTTGGCGGGGGAGTAGAGAGATGCGATCGAGCGGGCGATGACGTCCTCTGCCCTGGCTGGGTGGGAGTGCGTTTTTTTTTGCTGAGTTCAGGGCGGCCCCGATGCTTCGCATTGCCATGATACAGATGAATCCAATCGTGGGAGATCTGCAGGGGAATCTCCGCCGAATCGCCCGTTGGTTTGCCGAGGGGCGAAAGGCCAAAGCCGACGTCGTGGCGTTTCCTGAACTCGCGCTGACCGGCTATCCGCCGGAGGATTTGTTACTCAAACCACGGTTTCTCGAAGATGTGCAACGTGCCATGGATGAACTGGCGCATCAGTGCCGTGGGCTCGCGGCTGTGATCGGGTACGTGAGTCAGGGCGAGCGAAGGTCCGAGCCTGGCGTCGGCCGGCCGACCATCGTGCCGGCAGGGAGGCAGGCGATCTATAATGCTGCCGCATTCATCGCGGGACAGAAAGTCGTGACGACGTATGGTAAACGCTATCTGCCTAATTACGGGGTATTCGACGAAAGCCGGTATTTCCACCCGGGGCGACGGGTGTCGGTGCTCGCGGTTGGAGAGGCCACCCTGGGAGTCAATATCTGTGAGGACATCTGGGTACCGGAGGGCCCGACGCGACTGCAAGCGCTCGCGGGAGCTGAGGTCATCATCAACATCAATGCCTCACCCTTTCACGTCGGCAAAGGTCGCATCCGTGAGCAGATGCTCGCGACGCGGGCCCGCGACAACGGGGTCATCGTGAGTTATACCAACATGGTCGGGGGCCAGGACGAGCTGGTCTTCGATGGGAACAGCCTCCTGGTGGATCACCAAGGCGAGGTCATTGCCCGCGGCAAGGCGTTTGAAGAGGATATGCTGGTGGCAGATCTGGACGTCGCAGCTGTTGCGCGTGCGCGGGTGGCGCAGAGGGGGCGGCGGTGGCGGGAAGGAGGCGGAGCGACCGGTGTCGAACGGGTGGTGGTTGCCGGGCAGAAGAGACTTCGCCGCCACCCGAAGGCGGTTCCGGTTCTGGCCGCTCCCTTGAGCCCGATGGAGGAAGTCTATCAGGCCCTGGTCCTCGGCGTCCGTGACTATGCCCGAAAAAATGGGTTCAAGCGTGCGGTCATCGGCCTCAGCGGCGGGATTGATTCCGCGCTGACCGCGGTGATTGCTGTCGATGCCTTGGGAGCGAAGAACGTTCTTGGGGTGTTCATGCCGTCTCCCTATACGTCACCCGAGAGTGGTGAGGATGTGGCCGAGCTGGTACAACGCTTGCGCATTGAGCACCGAACGATTTCCATTACCTCGACGTTCCGGTCCTACTTACGTGCGTTGCGGCCATCGTTACAGGGCGAGGCCGTTGATAGCACGGAAGAGAATATCCAGGCCCGGATTCGTGGCAATCTGTTGATGGCCTTGTCGAACAAATTTGGGTATTTGGTCTTGACGACGGGGAATAAGAGTGAGCTGAGCGTCGGGTACGCCACCCTGTATGGAGACATGGCCGGTGGATTCGCGGTGATCAAGGATGTGCCCAAGACGATGGTGTATGAATTGGCTCGGCACCGCAATGATCTCGATGGTGCGGCCCCCATCCCGAAGCGAATCTTTGACCGCGCACCAACCGCGGAGCTCAGACCGAATCAGAAGGACGAAGACTCGTTACCTCCGTACCCCATCCTTGATCCAATCTTGAAGGCTTACGTTGAAGAGGATCGCGCGCCAGAGGACATCGTCGCGATGGGGTTTGCCCGGCCAGTCGTAGACCGGGTCATCGCGATGGTGGACAGGAGCGAGTACAAGCGGCGTCAGGCGCCGATCGGAATCAAGATCACACATCGAGCATTCGGGAAAGATCGCCGCATGCCCATCACCAACGGCTACAGACGTCCGTAGGCATGTGAGCGCGGGCGGATCACCTTCTCGGAGGGAGGGCATCGTGAGCAAAGGAAGACAGCAGAGCAGGATCGTGTGGCTGGGCGTCGCATTCGGCGTCGTGTCGATGGGGGCGGCGCTGTCCTGGGCGCAGGATGCCGGGGTGGGTGAGCCCGCGGGAGGCGTTTCTCACGCCGTGGCGTCCACGGCACCGGTCGTGATGGCCGCGGCCTCTTCCGGACCTAGAATTGATACGGGTGATACGGCCTGGGTGATGGTCTCGTCAGCGTTGATCCTTGCCATGGTCGTTCCCGGCCTAGCCTTGTTCTATGGGGGCCTTGTGCGGAGTAAGAATGTTTTGAGCACC
>JACRLS010000054.1:3766-5073 GCA_016235225.1 Nitrospirota bacterium
GTCTGGTGAGCGTGATCTGGGTCCTGTTCGGATATAGTTTGGTGTTCGGTCCAGATAAAGGGGGCGTCATCGGCGGATTGGAATGGATGGGCCTCGCCGGGGTCGGAGTGGATCCCCACCCCACGCATGGCTCGACCATCCCCCATCAAGTCTTTATGGTGTTTCAGCTGATGTTTGCCGCGATCACGCCGGCGTTGATCACAGGCGCCTTCGCGGAGCGGATGCGGTTCGGCGCCGTGATCCTGTTCAGTCTGCTCTGGACGGTTTTCATCTACTGTCCGATCGCGCACTGGCTGTGGGGCGGCGGTTGGCTCGGCCGGATGGGCGCGTTGGATTTTGCAGGGGGGGCCGTCGTCCATCTCAGTTCGGGTATCAGCGCCTTGGCCTGCGCGCTCGTTCTAGGGAAACGCAAGGGCTACGGCACGGATTACATGGCCCCCCACAATCTGCCCATGGTCGCGCTGGGAACCGGCATGCTCTGGTTCGGGTGGTTCGGTCTCAGCGCTGGGAGCGCGTTACGTGCAAACGGCATCGCGGGGGGGGCGTTTGTTGCCACGCAGACGGCGGCTGCGACGTCGGCTCTGGTCTGGATGTGGATCGAGTGGCTGCATCGCGGCAAACCAACGGTGCTTGGCGCGGCCAGCGGAGCGGTCGCGGGACTCGTGGTTGTCACACCAGCGGCCGGGTTTGTTGGGCCGCTCTCGGCGCTACTTCTTGGCATTCTGGCCGGCTGCCTCTGCTATCTCGCCATTGTGTGGAAGGGGAAGTTCGGCTATGATGACTCACTCGACGTAGTCGGAATCCATGGTGCGGGCGGAGTCTGTGGGGTTCTTGCTACCGGCTTGTTCGCGTCCAAGGCGATTAACTCTGGTGGAGCGGACGGACTGTTTCTTGGCAACCCATCTCAGCTGGGGATCCAGGGAGTGACGGCGTTGACGGTTGGGCTATTTTCCTTCGTGGGGGCCTATATTCTGTTAAAAATGGTCGATGGCATGATGGGGTTGCGTGTCGCTCCCGAGGAGGAAGCGGTTGGGCTTGATCTGAGCCAGCATAATGAGCGGGCCTATTCACAGTGAGCGAATTGGAGACGGCATACTGCCGGTAGTGGCAATGAGGAAGAAGCTGTGACCAACTCGAGCTTTTTTAGAGGGTTTGCTCACGGCCTTGCTGAGGGGAGAAGCCATGAAATTAGTTGAGGCGATCATCAAACCGTTCAAGCTGGACGAAGTCAAGGATGCCCTGTTGGAAATTGGGGTTCAAGGGATGACCGTGACGGAAGTGAAAGGGTTCGGCCGGCAGAAGGGGCA
>JACRLS010000109.1 GCA_016235225.1 Nitrospirota bacterium
GCTGTGGGCGCGATGGCGGAGATCAACAAGAGCAGCAAGAAGATCGCCGACATCATCGGGGTGATCGACGAGATCGCCTTCCAGACGAATTTGCTGGCCCTGAACGCGGCGGTGGAAGCAGCGCGGGCCGGCGAGCACGGGCGGGGCTTTGCGGTGGTGGCGGCGGAAGTCCGGAATCTCGCCCAGCGGTCCGCCACGGCCGCTAAAGAAATCAAGGGCCTGATCAACGAGTCCGTCCAGCGGGTCACGGACGGCAGCGCCCTGGTGAATCAAACCGGCCAGACGCTCGAGGAGATCGTCGGCTCGGTCAAGCGCGTGAGCGACATCGTCTCGGAAATGGCGGCCGCCTCGCAGGAGCAGGCGACCGGGATCGATCAGGTGAACAAGGCGGTGATGCAGATGAACGACACCACGCAGCAGAACGCCGCGCTGGTCGAAGAATCGGCCTCGGCCGCGGAGAGTCTGCAACAACAGTCCGCGGAATTGTTGCAGGTGGTGGAGTTCTTCAAGGTCTCCGACAGCCGGGAGGGCGGGCTCCATCCCGGCGCCTCGAAGGAGCATCAGGCGGGGACCGCGAAACCCGCTTCTAGCGGCGCGCGCAAGCAGGCCGGCCATGCCACTGCGGTGAAGAAACCGGCCTCGCAGAAGGAAGAGATGGTGGGTGTCGGGGCTGACAAAGCCAACGGCCACGGCCACAAGACGTTACACCCCACCATCAAGGACGGCTTCGAGGAGTTCTGAGCGGCGTGAAGCGTCGTCCGTGAAGCGTGAAGCGTGAGAAGAACGCATCTGTTGATTTGTCGATCTGTCGATCTGATGATTGGCCGGAAATTCCGACCATTCGACAGATCATCAGATCGTCAGATTCCCATCATTCGTCAGATCATCAGATCAACAGATTCCTGAATTGCTTCACGAGAGTCGAGATGCGAGCGACGTTTCACGGTGAACGGAGGGCATCATGGACGGCAAGACGATCCTCTGGCACATGGACGACCTGCTCATCGGCACACTGGGAGCCTCGCTGAGCCGACTCTTGCGCTTCGGCCGCGAGCTGCTCTCGGGAGCCGAGGCGGAGTACTGGCGGTTCTATGACTGCTCGGTTCTCCTGTTGGATCACCGTGAGCGAAGCGTGAAGCGTCGCGCGTGACGCGTCAGTTGCGTCATTGAGTCGATTGTGTGGGCGCGTCGATTGCGTCTGTCGCGATGACGCAACGACTCAAGCGACACAACGACGCGAGATACGAGGTGCGGGGTGGGATGGACGAGAGAGGGCATGAAGTTTGAGCGGGAGTTCGGTCAGGGAGAGGAACGGGGATAGCGAAACCCAGCGTTCTGAGGGTTTTCAACTCATACGCTGTTTTTTCAATGTAGCTTCAACCAGGGAGGGGAAGATGTGGAATTGGTTCGGCAATATGAAGACGATGTGGAAGCTGATGCTGGGGTTCTCGCTGGTCGGAGGCATCATGGCGTTCGTGGGGTACTTGGGGATCAGCAACATGGGGCGTGTCAATGACAGCACCGAGAATATCTATAACGTGCAGCTCAAGCCGCTGATGACGCTCACCAAAACGCGCGGCCTGGTTCATCAGATGCGAGCCGCCACCCTCACGGCGATCTTGACGCAGAGCGCCGCGGATCGAGAAGAGGCCTTGGCCAAGGTCAAGGACTTGAACAAGCAGGTGGATGAACATCGGGAAGCCTTTGCCAAAACGATCAAGGCCGAGGAAGTCCAGAAAGCTTACGATAACTTCGTCAAAATTTACGACGACTACAGGAACTACCGGGACAGCTCCGTGCTCAAGCCGCTGCTGGCCGGAGATCAGTCGGGGGCCTTGGCCAATTTGAAGTCCGAGGTGGACGTCAAGGTGACGATCGCGCAGCGCAAGTACGATGAGGCCAACAAGGTCTACGCCGATTCCAAAGCGCTGCTCACCGGCATGATCCTAGGGGGCATTGCGCTGGGTCTGTTCCTGGGCTGGGTGATCGCCCGGATGATCTCGAGAGGGCTCGCGCAGGTCAACGACGTGGCCCAGAAAGCGGCGCAAGGCGATCTGACCAAGCGGGCGGCCATCGACACCAAAGATGAGCTCGGCACGATGGGCGCCGCGATCAACGCAATGATGGAGAGCATCGCCAAGGTGGTCGGAGAAGTCCGTCGAGGGACCGAACAGGTCTCCTCGGCTTCGGCGCAGATCAGCAGCGGGAACCAGGATCTCTCGCAGCGGACATCCGAACAAGCCTCGGCGCTCGAAGAAACCTCCAGCGCGATGGAGCAAATGACCTCTACGGTCAAGCAGAACGCCGACAATGCCAAGCAGGCGAATCAGCAAGGGATCGCCGCCCGCGAGACGGCCGAAAAAGGTAGCCATATCGTGACCCCGGCGGTCACGTCCATGGAGGAGATCAACAAGTCTTCCAAGAAGATCGCCGACATCATCGGGGTGATCGATGAGATTGCCTTCCAGACCAACTTGCTGGCCTTGAATGCGGCGGTGGAAGCGGCCAGGGCCGGCGAGCAGGGACGGGGGTTTGTGGTGGTGGCGGCGGAAGTGCGGAACCTGGCGCAGCGGTCGGCCACGGCGGCCAAGGAGATCAAGGGGCTGATCAACGAATCCGTCCAGAAGGTGGCCGGCGGCGCCGAGCTGGTGAATCAGTGCGGCAAATCATTGGACGAGATCGTCACCTCGGTCAAGCGGGTCACCGACATTGTTGCGGAAATCTCAGCGGCCTCGCAGGAGCAGGCGACCGGGATCGAGCAGACGAACAAGGCCATCATGCAGATGGACGAGACGACGCAGCAAAACGCCGCGCTCGTGGAGGAATCCGCCTCGGCCGCCGAGGGCTTACAGCAGCAGGCCGTGGAACTGCAGCGGCAGGTGGAGTTCTTCAAGGTATCGAACGGCGCCGGGAGCGGGCTCCATCCCGGCGCCTCGAAGGATCATCAAGCGTGGACCGCAAAACCTGCGTCTAAGGCCGCCGCCTCTGCCGGCGTACGCAAGCCGTCCGTGAAGACATCCGCGGTGATGTCTGCGTCATCGACGCGGGATCCGGAGCCGGTCGGCGTCGGGGCCGGAAACGGGCACGACCGTCGACACAAGGA
>JACRLS010000055.1 GCA_016235225.1 Nitrospirota bacterium
AGCTGGATCGAATGGAACAACCTCGACATCTCCGGTGTGATTTTCGCGATTCTTGTGGTGGGATTCGTCGGCGTCGTGTTGGACTCGGGATTCAACAAGCTTTCGGGCTTCGTCACCTATCAAGAATAAACCATGTCGTCGTCGTTCCTCCAGATAGACCATGTCAGTAAGTTCTTCCCCAATCCGTCCGGTGAAGGGCAGGTGTGCGTGTTCACGGATGTCACGATCAAGATCGAGAAGGGCGAGTTCGTGACCGTCATCGGCCACTCCGGGTGCGGGAAGAGCACGTTGCTGAACATGATCGCCGGCCTGGACGCTCCCTCTGAGGGGGGGATCCTCCTGAGCGGGCGGGAGATCGCGGGTCCTGGCCTCGACCGGATGGTCGTGTTCCAGAACTTTTCCTTGATGCCCTGGATGACGGTCTTCGAAAACATCCGTCTCGCCGTGCGGGCGGCCTATCCGGACTGGTCGAAGGAACAAATTGCCGCCCACGTTCGGAAGTACATCGAGCTGGTGGGCCTGAAGGGCGCCGAAGACAAGCGGCCGACGGCCCTGTCGGGCGGTATGAAGCAGCGGGTCGGTCTGGCGCGCGCATTCTCCATCGAGCCGAAGGTCTTGCTCTTGGATGAGCCGTTTGCGCAAATTGACGCCCTCACGCGGGGCGTCATTCAGGAAGAGCTGATCCAGATGTGGAACTCTACACGCAACACGGTGTTCATGGTGACGCACGACGTGGATGAGGCCATTCTTCTGTCCGATCGAATCCTCCTCATGACCAACGGCCCATCGGCCCGCATCGGGGAGATTGTGGACGTCGACATCCCGAGGCCTCGATCGAGAGAACTTTCTGGTCCGGCATGCCAAGCACGGGGCCCCGACAAACGGAGCCGGGCCGCAAGCGCCGGCGGAAGCAACTCCGATGGTCGTTCGATTCTAAGCGTACTGAGGACGACATCACTGCTGTCACGAGAGACCTTCGTGGCCACACCACCAGAGGAGGAGCCAATGGGCGAGACGAAATCGCGTGACGTGATCAAGGCCAGGCGTCGGGACAAGAAAGTGACCATCGCGCAGGTGGCCAAGGTGGTCGGGAAAAACCCCACCTTTGTGGCGGCGGCGCTCAACGGCACTCATCGGCTGACGAAAGAGGAAGCGCAGAAGGTCGGCAAGCTGCTGGGGCTCGACAAGGCGACGATGGAATCGCTCTCGAAGTTTCCCGTGCGGTCGGATTTCCCCAATACCACGGATCCGTTCAAGTACCGTCTCCTGGAGATCATCGGCGTCTATGGGGATGCCTTGCGGGACATGGCGAACGAAATGTTCGGCGATGGCATCATGAGCGCGATCGATTTCACCCTCGATATGGAAAAGGTCACCGGCAGTCAGGGGGAAGCCCGGTGCAAGATCACGCTGAACGGCAAGTGGCTGGAGTATAAGACGTTCTGATTTCGAGGGATCCTGGGGCCCCCTAAATGGCGGTGATGGCTAGGAGGGGGGCAAAGCGGATTCGATCTAGGCAGCGCCTGACAAGGGAGTCGGGCAAAGTCTCTGGCAACGGCGCCAGATGCAGGCAAGCATCCTCTGGTTGTGCGGGGGGTGTGGCGGCATCATGGCGCCGTGTCATTTGTGTCGAGGATCCACCGCGAATGACGGCGAACATCGCGCAGGAAGAATGTCAATATCTCTTTGTGAATCGAGGCGGGCATGGCACAGTTTCTCATGGCGATATGGGATATGAGAGGGAGCCTGGCGTGGATCGGACCTCACCCGAATCTGACCGAAGGGGTAGGAGTTTCTTTCCCTCGATACGGCGCGAGAGGCGTGAGGCGAGCAGTTGGCTTGGAAAAGAAAGGTGAGACTCATGGCATCGAGGATAGTTCGACTGATCCTGCTGGTCATGCCCTTACTCTTGACCGTAGAGCTTTCGTGGAAGGATGAGGTGATGGCGCAAGGAGCCATGCCGCCGGTGGAGACGACCGTGACCGGCACGCTCCCGCCGAGACTGGCCATCGACGGGGCTGACACGGCCTGGGTCCTGGTGTCGTCAGCCCTGGTACTCGCGATGATCGTCCCCGGGCTGGCGCTCTTTTATGGAGGGCTGGTGCGGAGCAAGAATGTGCTGGGCACGATCATGCACAGCTTCGTGATTCTCTGTCTCATCAGCCTCATGTGGATGCTCGTTGGCTACAGCCTCTCGTTCGGTCCGGACAAGTGGGGAGTCATCGGCGGGCTGGATTGGGTGGCCTTGAGCGGGGTGGGGATGACACCACATCCGAGCTACGGTCCGACGATCCCGCATCAGGCCTTCATGATGTTCCAGCTCATGTTCGCGGCCATTACGCCGGCACTGATCACGGGCGCCTTTGCCGAGCGCATGAAATTCAGCGCGCTCATCCTCTTCGCAGGGCTCTGGTCCCTCTTTGTGTATGCCCCGGTGGCCCATTGGCTGTGGGGGGGAGGGTGGTTGGCGCGTCTCGGCGCGCTGGACTTCGCCGGAGGGGCCGTCGTCCATATTACCTCCGGCGTCAGTGCCTTGGTCTGTGCCTCGGTGCTGGGCGCGCGCCACGGCTACGGCACGGATTATATGGCGCCTCATAACTTGCCTTTGACGCTTCTGGGAACCGGTCTCTTGTGGTTCGGGTGGTTTGGATTCAATGCCGGGAGCGCCTTGGGCGCCAACAACACCGCAGTGGTCGCGTTTGTCGCGACCCATACCGCGGCGGCGACGGCGGCCCTGACGTGGGTCGTGGTGGAATGGATCCATCGTGGAACTCCGACCGTCCTGGGGATTGCGAGCGGCGCCGTGGCAGGGCTGGCCACGGTCACGCCAGGGGCGGGGTATGTGGGGCCTTTTGCGGCGATGTTAATCGGAATGGCGGCCGGCGCCCTCTCCTATGTCGCAATCATCTGGAAGAGCAAATTGGGCTATGACGACTCGCTTGATGTCGTCGGGATCCACGGAGTGGGAGGAGTCTTGGGGATCCTCGCGACGGGGCTTCTCGCGTCGAAGTCGGTCAATCCATCCGGGGCGGACGGCCTGTTCTTCGGCAATCATGTCTTGTTCGGCGTCCAGGTCTTGACGGTGCTGGCGGTGACGATCTTCTCAGCCGTTGTGACCTACGGCATTCTCCAGATCGTGAACCGTGTGACCGGTTTGCGCGTGACCGGCGACGAGGAGTCGATGGGACTGGATCTGAGTCAGCATAATGAGCGGGCCTACTCATAAGAATGAAAAGGCACCATCGCCGACAGAGAGTTCACTGATGAATACTCCGGTGCGTGACGCTGCGAAGGCTCCTTCCGCCGAAGAACGGCTTCGCCTGGTCTTGCTGGGCCGGGGCCCTCAGACGATTGAGCAACTGGC
>JACRLS010000110.1 GCA_016235225.1 Nitrospirota bacterium
TTCCGACGGTTTGGCCATATAGGCGGCGAAGAGCAGGATGAACATGATCGCCAGGGACGTCATGAGGTCGGTGACGCCCGCGGTGACGGTCGAGGCCTGCCCTCCTCCCGTTTGTTTGGCGATTCTTCTCATAGCTTGGTTGAGGCACGCAGGGGCTGAGACGAGATGGGCGCCGGCCGGGACGGCGGCATTCGGGGGGGCGGTTTTGGGGCCGTCTTGGCATCCGATGCGGCGAGCAACGGTCGTGGGGGCCGTGGCGTTGCGTCGTGAGCAGGGAGAAATTTGACGCTCGGTGGCTTCTCGGTTCGAGCCTGGTGCAGGGTGACGGCGCTCTCCACATTCCGGCTGAGCCGGGTCAGGAGCGTATCCAGCCGCGTCTGGGATTCCTTCTGTTGGGTCCTGGACTCCTCCAGCGAGCCGATGAGCCGGTGCATCGCGTCATTCATTTCCGTGATCTTCGGCTCCAATCCTTCGCGCAGAGTCTTGGCGAAGTCGTCGAGTACCCGAAGGTCGGCGGTGGCTCCGCGATCATCCGGCCGCCAGGCGTTCAGGGATCGAACCGCTGCTGTCAGCGCGGTCAGGGCTGGGCTCAGATGATCGGCGGATGTGGAAACTCGTGCGTCTCCCAGGTCCAGAGTTGGCCGAGCTGCCGAGACTCGATCAGACTCCGAAGGAATGGTCAGGTTTTCGATCATCTGTTCCAGGGTCTTTCTGGGAAACAATTCGTCAATGACGTCGAGCATATGATGATGGACGTGGTTCAGGCGCCCCACGACCCTGTGTTCGATGACGACGATCAGATTGGCGCAGATGAGCCCCACAATGGAGGTCAGGAACTTGCCGGCCAGGCCATTGATAAGTCTTTCTATCCCGACGATGTTCGGGCCTTCGGCGTGGAGCTTGCTGAGGCCGACGAGAATGGCCATGAACGTGAGCAGCAGGCCGATCCCCGTCATCAAAGAGGGGAGTTGATGATAGAAGGCCAGATTGAGGCGCCCCGCGAACAGTCCCTCCTGTGAGAAGAACTCCGCGGCCGGGCACGTGCTGAAAATCCGCGGTTCGATGAACCAGGGAACCCGCTCGACCACCAACGTTTTCCGATAGTGGGCCCAGGGCTGCTGGAACAGCGGTTCCTGCCGGAGAGTGGCGTCCAATTTCTGGACGTCATCGAGATCCGTGCAGGTGAGTGCGGCGGCGCCGCCACGGGCGCGATTCGCCCCGGCCGGCGTCCTGGCCTTGAGCCACTGGCCGTCCCCGTAGAGCCGGCGCCTGGTTTCCGCCAGATCGATCAGATCAGGTTGAATGCGTTGAAAGGCACGACGGGTGCCGCTCACGCTGTGCAGGAGTCTGCCCATGTGCCGTGAGAAGTCCATGGTGCGTTGTTAGGGTCTGAGCGGATTGATGTCCATCGCGGTGAGCAGTACGATCAACTTCCATGCCATGCTTCGCCTGCGAGAACTGCCATGAAATCAGCGATGTCGCGTGGTTCGGATGGGAAAGGCGCAAGAGGATCGGCAAGAACTGCCGCCTCAGGCGGCAGGGACTTCCAGGGGCGCGGGCGCTGGGGTAACAATGGAGAGAGGCACCCTGGGGGAGCGTGGCGCTCCACCAGGGTGGGCGCTTCGCTACTAACCGGCGTCGGACTTTTCAGCGGACGGGGGCTGAATGGTATCCATGGGAGGGCTGGTGGAAAATTCTGTCGTGTCACCGCGACGCGAGAAATAACGGCCTTGTCTTCTGCGAGTGCCTCGACGGCGGTTTCCCGGAGCGTCAGTACTTCACGGATGGCGATGAGTCCTCCTCGGCTCGGAGCCGGTCACGTTCGAGCCAGTGGAGCCGTTGCGTCGTGGCCAGTCGATCCCAGGCCAGCGTGGCGGCCACCGAGACCAGACCGGCGGACAGAGGGAGTGTGAGCGGCAGCATCCATCGGCCGATGAGCAGCAGAGCCGCGGAGAGTCCCAGATAGGCGGCCAGCAGTCCCAGGGCGAGCGCCGGCCCGGTCCATCCGGCGCCGCGGAGAACTCCCGAGGCCATGAATCCTGCCAGGAGCAAGACCAGCAGCCAGGACCAGGGCTCAGAGACCCCTCGTGTCCATTGGCCGGTCAACAGGGTGTTCAAGAGGTGGAGATGGCGTTTCAGCGACTCGGGCGAATGGCCTGAAGTCTCCGCCGCGGCCGAGGAAGATGATGGGCGCGGAAACAGCAGCGCGACTTTGCCCTCAATGGTTGGGCGGAGGCGACTGGGATCGTCATGCTCGATGGAGGCCCAGACATCCTCGAATGACAGAATGGGAAATCGGGGGACCGTTCCGTCCCTTGGATCGTGGGTGAGCAGGGCGCCCTGTCGGTCGGTCGGTACGGTGATCGTTCGAGTTTTTCCGGACAACACGTGGGCGTTCGGCAGGGTAATGGACCCGGGACCAATGATGATGCGGGTTGCCGGGACCTGATAGTACGCGGCCGCCAGCAAGAGTCCGAATGCCGGGATCGCCTGATGCGGGGTCGAGAGATAGAGTGGGACGCGGCGAATGACGTGGTCCGGGTCCGGCACGCCGGCGAGGTGGCCGATGCCCTTCGCGTGATGCGCGACGGGGGGGAGTGCCTGCACCGGCGATGCGAGGGGAGGCAAGGCCATTGGACTCGGGGAGGGTAGAGGGAGCCAACTGGAGTGCAACCATTCGGCCCCATGCTCGTCGTGCGAATCGGGGTCTCCATCCTGCTCATTCAATGCCCCGGTGACCAACGGATACACCACGTGCCCGACGAGGTCCGTCACCTCAGCCAGTTGGGCGTCGCTGCTGGGGCCCCCAAGCTGGGGCGGGCTCGATTCCAAAAGATTGAGGTCGACCCCGATCACCGTGGCGCCGGCATCGTGCACGGCTGAGATCAGGCGGGCGATGAGGGCACGATCCCAGGCGCCGGCTCCAAAGCGGGAGTCGGTCGCCGGATCCCTGGTGATCAGGACGACAGCGGATTCGGCAACCGGGAGCGGATGCCGTTGAATCCAGCGATCATAGAGCGCCCAATCCACAGACGTGCCCACGGCAGGCGCCAGGGACCAGCAGAGCCAGGCGATCGCCGTGGCGACTACTGCAATTCCGGCGACGGGCAGGCTACGAGACCTGAGCCAGAGCGGCTCCGACGAGAGGGACTCCCACACGCCGGCGCGCTCCGCCTTGGGCAGGCTCTTGAGGAGCGACTTGACCTTCCAGTCATCTTTCGGCACGCCCAGCCCTCGGAAGTAGATCCGCGCCAGTGTGACTCGGGAAGCCGGCAGGTCCTCGGTCGAGCACTGTTCCAGATACATCAGAATCCGTTGATCGAAAGCGGGCATCCCACCGGGAGTTCCCTGTTCGTACACCTCCTCCAAACGAGCCTGTGCAGACTCAGACAGGGCCCAGGCCTCGCGAATCAGGACCGGCAAGGCCTCAGCATCTCGTCCAAGATTCAGGAGGGTGAGCCCGACGGACTCCACTTCAGGACTGTGCGAGAGGTCGGGAAATTCCTGCCATACGAACAACCGGTAGTCGGAGAAGGCCTTGAGGATGTCCGCGGCTTGCTTCGATGTCTTGGGGGAATTGCTTGCCCGCGCAGCTCGACGAAGCTGTTTCAGCGCCGCCAGCGCCTGCCCATGGCCCAGTTCCGTCGCGCGGACCCACCAGTGGATCGCTTGGACCAGATCCGGCGCGATGCCTCTCCCGATCCGGTAGGCTTGGCCGAGAAAGTACTGAGCCTCCGGCACTCCGCCTTGGGCGGCGAGCCGGAATTCCTCAATGGCCTCCTGCTCCCGGTTGACGAGCTTGAGGAGGAGTCCCAGCCGATGGTGCGCATCGGCGAACTCCGGTTTCAACCAGAGCGTCTTGCGGTAGGCGTCGATCGACGCGCGGAGCCGTCCCTGGCTATACAGCACGGACCCCAGCAGGTAACGTGCCTCCGTCAGTGTCGGATCTTCACGGAGGGCTTCCTTGAGCGCGACCTGGGCCGCCGGCCAGTCTTGTTTCGCGATAAGCCCCTTTGCCAGCCCGAGGTGTGCGCGTGGCTCAGGCCGCCTCAAGTGGACGACGCGTGTATACTCGCTCAAGGCTCCGTCGAGGTCGCCGGCCCTGAAGAGTGTCTCTCCCAGAAGCAGGCGTGGTTCGATCCACTCAGGCTTGAGCCGGATCGTTGTTCTGAGCGCCTGAATCGGTTCAAGGAGAGAGGCGGAAGGAGCTGGGGCAAGAACGGGTTGCGCTGCATCTCCTGATGGAGGGGTGAGAAGTCCCAGGGCCAACTGATAGTGGGCCGCAGCGTCGTTCGGATGAAGCCGAGCGTCTTCGCGCAGACCTTCCGTTTGTGACTTCGCTGAAGCGCTGAGCGGTGCAGAAGCAGGGTTCGTCTCTTGGGGCGAGACATCTGGAGTGGCGGGAGCGAGGGGAGCCGGGGACCCTGTGGGCAGGTCTTCTGCCCAACTTGGTGCGCATGGCCAGAAAAGAGCAAGGAGGACAAGAACGACTCCTCGGGCCGCCATGGCTGTCTGCTGTCCTCCCCGGCAATGAGTGCAACCATAGTATACCATCATGCTTCAGTGCCTGCGGGGGCTCCATGCGTGGGAGGACGGCCCGGCCCTCCTGTGAGGGGACGAGCGCGCCGCCGCTTGCGGGTCCCCAGGCCCTATGGTACCGTTTGCGCCGGTTCGGTCGAGTGTCCATGTGAGAGTCCTGCTGATGGCGGTGCACAATCGAAAACTTTCCGTGATGCGAGATCCCGCTCCGTTGCTGGTGCCCCGCAAGTTGGCGACCGCGTTGCTCCAGCTCTATGATTTTCCCCACCCGAGAATCAGCGGACGGGTCATTCGTGGCTATGACCGGCCCCATGCCTTGCGGACGGCACGCATGTGCGCCGCGGTGGCAGCGAGCTTGGGACATCCGGATCGGCGCGTGCGTGACTATCAAATTGCCTGCCTCCTCCATGATCTGGGCCGGGCGGGTCTCGATCGCCGGCTCTTCGGCGCGATCTGGTCCTGGGCCCGCACGCACGGGATACCCACGCGGCCGCAAGAATGGCGCGCGGTTCACCCCGAAACCCGGTATGGGCGTGAAACGGAAGCCTTTGTGTGCCACTATCGTGACGCCCTCAAGCAAGAGGGGATTGTGCTTGATGCCTGGGCAAAAGAACAGGTGGAAATGCGGTTGGGCTATGCGCGGCGGCTTCACCGGCAACTCCGTCGCGTGAAGCCACGGTTGTCCCGGCTCGGTGTCCGGTGGGCGCCATGGATGACTCGAGTCATGTTGTATTACTACTACCCGGAGCGGCTGGCGCATACGCCCGCATGGGTGCGACAGCTGGGGGAAATCATGGTCGCCTGTGAGCAGTTTGAGGCGTACAGCAATCGACAGCGGGGCCAGGATTATTACATTCGAAACCGGGAGAGCCTGGGAGACGCCATCGCGTACTTGGATAAGTTGGAAAAGGAAAGCATCCTCAGCGCCACCGTCGTCGGCACTCTGAAGAAGCTCGCTGCCGGTGGCGCGTTCGATCGGATCCTCGCAGAGTCGCGCCGCGCCCCGCTGTCCTCGCGCGAGCGGGCCTACCTCCGCAGCCTCAACCAGGGAGTCGCCTGATGCCGGTGCATACCGTGCTGTTGAACGTCAGCATGAAAGGGGACACCCAGATCGAGAATGTCACGAGCCTGGTTCAAAAGGCCGTGGCGGATTCTCGGCTCCGCGCGGGGATCGTGACGCTGTTCATCAAACATACGACCGCGTCCGCGCTGGTCATTGAAGACGAGCCGGGCATCCGCTTGGATACCAAGGCCATTTGGGATCGACTCATCCCTGCCGATCCGAACTGGCAGCACAACCGCCTCAATGCCGGTGAAACCAACGGCCACAGTCATCTCCGCGGACAGGTGCAAGGCCCCTCGCTCACCATTCCCTTCACCAACGGCGGTCTGATGCTGGGCATCTGGCAGCAACTGGTTGTCCTTGATTTCGACACCCGGGCCAGGAGTCGAGACCTGGTGGTTCAGATCTTGGGGGAGTAGCCGGTTGTTGTGGAATCAGGCTGCGCGCACCGAGTCGATGATGCGGTTTTCCGCCCAGTAGCGATCTTCTGTCCCGTTCGCCCGTTGAATAAATCCGCAGTGCCCGCCGTGACGTGGCGCCACAAGCCGGATGGCCGGATTCTGCCGGATCGCGTCGATTTGAAAGCTATGGAATGGAATGATGGGATCATCCTGGGCAGTGAGAATGACGGTGGGGACGCGGATCTCGTGGACGACGTGTGAGGCGCCGACGCGCCCATAATAGTCTTCCGCGCTTGAGAACCCAAACTCTGGAGCCGTGTAGAGATGGTCGAAGGCACGGATGCCGGTGATCCGGTTGAGCGAGGTTGTTGCGTACCGATGAGGGAGCACCTGGGCTTTCCGCCGAATCCGCTCCTTGAGCTTCCTCAGAAAATGGCCCTGGTAGAACCGGTTTGCCGGCCGTTCCAAGGCCACGATGACCGATGGTGGGTCCAGGTTCGGGCAGACCGCGAAGATGCCCCGCAACGCCGGGAGTGAAGTCCCGACTTCCCCGGCCATTTTCAGAGCCAGTTGCCCCCCCATCGAGAACCCGGCGACCCAGATGTCTTGGAGGCCGTCCTTCTCCATCAGTTCCGTGACCACGGCGCAGAGATCTCCGCTGAGGCCGCTGTGATAGAGGGTCGGCGTAAGGTGCTCCGTTCCCCCACACGTCCGCTGGTTCAGGCGGACCACGTTCAGCCCTGCGCGCCAACCCTTGCCTGCCATCGCCTCCATGTAGTGTGATTCATGACAGCCTTCAAGTCCGTGGATCACGAGCAAGGTGCGATGTCTCTTCGGCTCCGGTTGCCAGCTACAGGCTCCCAGCACTTGCGTGTCGGGCTCGACTGAAAAGAGGCGTTCGACGACCGGAACGCCCTGCAACGCGTCCGGCCTCGGCCATAGCCTGGGAAACAAGGTCATCATGTGTGCGGATCGGAGGAGAGGATGGGGGCGGAAGTCGTCGGCGGTGAACGGCCTGGCAGGCATGGCAATCGGACTAGGCGCCCGGCTTCGGTGGCTTGTCCGAGAGGTCGAGGATGGTCTTCCACTCATTCGGACGGACCGGTTGGACGGACAGCCGAGAGCCTTTGCGCAGCAATTCCATCTTCTTCAAGGTCGAAATCTTGCGAAGCGCATCGAGCCCGAGGGGGCTGGAGAATTTCTGCACGAACCTAATGTCGACCATGTCCCAGAGTGGTTTCTCGGGCCTGCTCTTGGGATCGTAATGCGGGTCTTTGGGGTCGAACGCGCTGCGATCGGGGTAGGCGCGCGTCACGACTTCGGCGATTCCCACCACCGACGACGGATCGGCGTTGCTGTGGTAGAACAGCACCTGATCCCCGACGCGCATGGCGCGCATGAAGTTCCGGGCCTGGTAGTTCCGGACCCCATCCCAACAGGTCGTCTGCTTCGGCGCGTTGGCGAGATCGTCGATCGAAAAGGCTTCCGGCTCGGATTTCATGAGCCAATACTGTCGAGGTTCCTTCATCGTGCCTCTCTCGTCTTGTGTCGCCGTGCCGACACTGGCGGTGCGCGTATTGTCGCAAAGACAATGACTGTCTTTCAACCTACGGAGGACAGGCTGTCTTCGGATTCACGTGCTGGGGGAGAGAACCCCTGCGAGTGCCGGATCATCACCGGGCTCAAGGTCGTCGCGTGCGTCGAACTCGCCAGGCCTGTTCAGAAAGGTCTTGTTCGGTGAAAAGAGACATTTTGACATTGTTTTTATGCCGTGCTCTTCCGTATTCACACCTATTTGATGGCGCAAGGCATAGAGTGTACCGATGAAGATAATGAACAAGGCGGCGCAGGGAGTTGCAATCAGCACTGGGCAGAGTCAACAGCCGGGGACAGGAGAAATGACGATGGCCCTCATGGCATGTTTCCTCTTGCTGGGCATCATCGAATTACCACGGATGATGGTGATACTTGTTCTGGAGGGGCGCCATCATCGGTAGTCATGTGGATGGATCACGAGCTCAGAAGGTCTGATAATGATCAGATGTGAGAGAGTTCTGGAGGCTTTTCCGTGAACATGATACCGGTGGGGGAGACACTGAGGGGAAGCAAAGAGAGGGGGATGACCGTGCTGTGGATGCGGTGGAGCGTTGTCATGATATGGACTCTCTCGGCGGTGGCGACAGGGGTTCTTGCGGAGGGTCCGGCCGGATCTCTCATCGAGGAGCAGCCGCGAACGAGCGAGGTGGCGGAGACCAAGAAGCCGGAGGTTGCTGAATGGCGTTACGGTGGGTTTGTGGACCTGGGGTATTCGGTGAATTTCAATTTCCCCGCCAACCACCTGTTCCGGAACAGGAGCACCACCCCGCGGGTGAATGAACTGGACCTCAACATGGGCGCAATGTACGTCCGAAAAGACGCCTCGGATCAGTCCCGCTGGGGCATGGAATTTATGGCTCAGGGGGGCCAGGATGCGAAGGAATTCGGATTCGGGGTCAATTTACCCAGGGCGCAAGGTTCCGATGCCTTGCGCCACTTCGCGCGCGCGAATGTGTCATACCTCGCGCCGGTCGGCAACGGCTTGGCCCTTCAAGCGGGGCTCTTCAATAGCTTGATTGGCTACGAATCACTCTACGCGAAGGATAATTTCAATTATACGCGTGCATGGATTGCCGATTATTCACCCTATCTCATGTTCGGGGTCAATGCCGCGTACTCGTACAATGACAAATGGACCGGGACGTTGTTTATCATCACTGAGTATTTCCATCTTCAAAACTCAAACAGCATTCCGAGTTACGGAGCCCAAGCGGCCTACAAACCGAGCGCGCCTTGGACCGTCAAGGAAACGATCTATTA
>JACRLS010000037.1:0-2708 GCA_016235225.1 Nitrospirota bacterium
AGCCGGCTCCTGCGCCGCGTTGCCCGTCGTCGCTCCGGAGACACTCAGCGTCAACGCCAGAAGGCTACTGCACCAGCTCCACATGAACATCCTGCAACACCTGGAATTCTTCTTGATCGATCTTGCCAAGTAGCCCCTGTCCCGTCACGTGCAGGCCGTGACCGGAAATCGTCACGGGATCGTTGGTTCGGATCACCTTCTGTTCTTCAGACCACTGCAGATGGTTGGTGTAGATGGTGTAGCCGCTTTCCAGTTCAACGGCGATGAGCCCAGTGGTCTTCGTCAGAAAAAAATCTTTCTTGGCTGTGTCAATGGCCCCCTCATCTCCCGCGACCCGCAGTTCCCACCCCCGTGGTCCGAAGAGACTGACGTGCACATCCTCCAAGCGGGCGCGATTCTCGCCTTCAAACAATCGCGCCTGCCGCGCCAGTACTTCCCACTTCACCGCACCTGATTCGGACTGAACGAACCGGAAATTCTGGATTCCGGCATCCGCCGCTTCAAGAGGTTCTGAACTGTCGAGGTGCGCGCGAGGCCTCGACTCTGATCGTGTGACGAGGATATACAAGAGGGAGAGGGCTAGCACCACACTCAGGGCCAACAATCCGCCACGAGCCCAACGATCCCACATCCACATACAGGTACGTTGCCACCATCTTTTTAAGGCATGATCCTAGCATAGGACCTCAGTCATGTAAATAAACCGAGGCCCGAAGAGTGGGAAAAACTTGGAGTTTTTCCTTGCCAGGCGGCAAGGAGTGAGTGGCGGTCGGTGGAGATCAGGACGAGGCAGGGGCCCCGGCGGCTTTCTCTGATTTGGCCGCCGTGTCACCGGATTTCACACCGGACTTCCCTGTATCGGATCCGGACGCCTTCTTTTCGGTCGACGCCGTCCGCTTAGCGACCAGTTCAATGGTCACCATCGGCGCTGCATCCCCGACCCGGCGACGCGTGTGGATGATACGGGTATAGCCTCCGTTCCGGTCACGAAACCGTTCGGCGACATCGCTGAACAATGTGGCGACGACCGCTTTCTGTCGAATGAACGCCAGGGCTCGACGACGGGCGGCCAGATCGCCTTGCTTCCCGAGGGTGATCATCCGATCCGTGATCCCGCGTAATTCCTTGGCCTTTGCCTCGGTGGTTTCGATCCGTTCATGTTCCAACAAGGATGTGACGAGGCTTCGGAACAGGGCTCCGCGATGCTTGGTTTGTCGGCCCAGTTGTCGCCCACTCTTACGATGTCGCACGGCAGCCTCCCACCTCTTCGAACGCGGGTTACTTCATCTCTTCGGACCTGGCATCGAGCTTCGTCCCAAGGCTCAGGCCCATCTCCGACAGGATTTCCTTGATTTCATTCAGAGACTTCTTGCCGAAATTCTTCGTCTTCAGCATCTCCATCTCGCTCCTCTGAACCAGGTCGGCGATAGTCTTGATGTTGGCGTTCTTCAAACAATTCGCCGCCCTGACCGAGAGCTCGAGCTCATTGACGCTCCGGAAGAGATTCTTGTTGACCTCTGTCCCCTCCTCGCCGAGAAGCTCTTCTCGCCTCGCCTCGCCCAAATGCTCCGGACGGATGAAGATGTCCAGGTGCTCCCTCAGAATCGCCGCAGAGGAGGACAGAGCCTCCTGGGGGGTCACGCTGCCGTCCGTCCAGATTTCAAGCACCAGCTTGTCATAGTCCGTGACGCGGCCGACCCGGGCATTTTCCACATGAACATTCACCCGCTTCACCGGCGAAAAGATCGAATCCACCGCGATCACGCCGATCGGGAGCCCTTCTTCCTTATTGCGCTCGGCAGGGACGTAACCACGTCCCTCCTTGATGACGAGCTCGATATCTAGCACCGCTTCCTTGTCCAGCGTCGCAATATGGAGGTCTTTGGTCAACACTTCCAGATCTGCATCATGAATGATGTCGCCCCCTTCCACCACGCCCGGCCCTTTCTTCCGAAGACGGACCGTTTTGGGCTTATCTGTGTGAAGCTTAAACCGCAGGCTCTTGATGTTCAGGATGATCCCAGTCACGTCCTCCGTGACGCCGGGAATGGTTGAAAACTCGTGGAGGACGCCCTCGATGCGAACGGTCGTCACTGCCGCCCCAGTCAGCGAGGACAAGAGGACCCGCCGAAGTGAGTTGCCGATCGTGGTCCCGAAGCCTCGCTCAAATGGTTCCGCCGTCAACTTGGCATAAGTCGGGGAGAGCGTATCCTTGTCGGCTTCCACCCGCATCGGGACTTGAAAGTCCTTCATCGCCTTTATCATAGTGCCCCCTTCCCCTCCTCACTCGTTCTGAGACCCACTCGAATCCCCGCCCTCTGTCAGCCTCGATCGAGGGTTCTGAGATCGCGGTTAACGTGAATACAATTCCACTACCAATTGCTCATTGACCGGCACGGCAATGTCCGTCTTGGTGGGCAGCGCCCGGATCGACCCCTGATAGGTGGCCTTGTTGAGATCCAACCACGCCGGGATGCCGCGGCCTTCAACGGATTGCAGGGCCGATTGAACCGGCACCATCTCCCGACTCCGTTCGCGGATCGAGACCACGTCTCCTGCCTTCACCAGGCAGGAGGGCACATCCACTCGTCGTCCATTCAACGTGACATGTCCATGGTTGACCAGTTGCCGGGCTTCCCGACGAGACACTGCAAACCCGAGCCGATACACCACGTTGTCGAGGCGGCATTCCAGGAATTGCAGCAATT
>JACRLS010000037.1:2724-6696 GCA_016235225.1 Nitrospirota bacterium
CACCTTCCGCTCGGCCCGCTCAAAGACCCCTCGGAACTGCCGCTCCTGAAGACCGTAAATCCGCTTGAGCTTCTGCTTTTCTCTCAGCTGAATATTGTATTCTGAAATGCGTTGCCGGCCCTGCCCATGCTGACCCGGCGCGTAGCTGCGGCGTTCGATCGCGCATTTGTCGGTCATGCACCGCGACCCCTTTAGAAACAATTTCATCCCTTCCCGCCGACAGAGCCGACAGACTGGACCTCGATACTTAGCCACTGTTCTTCCTCCGTCAGAATTTGTTGATTTGATGATCTTGTGATTTGTTGAATTGAGGGCCAAAACCAATCAGGCTCCATACCCGGCAACCCAATCACTCAATCAACAAATCAGCAAATCGTCAATTCCCCTAGACCCGACGCCGTTTCGGCGGCCGGCACCCGTTGTGCGGAATCGGCGTCACATCCCGGATCAAGTTGATTCGCAATCCCGCGCCTTGAAGGGCCCGGATGGCAGATTCACGTCCAGAACCCGGGCCACTGACATACACATCCACCTGTCGCATCCCATGCTCCATGGCTTTCCGAGCGGCGGCCTCACCGGCGCGCTGCGCGGCAAAGGGCGTGCTCTTGCGCGACCCCTTGAATCCCTGATTCCCCGCACTCCCCCAGACGACCGTATTGCCGCCCATGTCCGTGATGGTCACAATCGTATTGTTGAATGACGCCTGGATATGCGCGATCCCGCTCTGAACGACCTTGCGCTCATTCTTCTTGCCCTCCTTGACGCTCATGCGTACCCCCTCGCGATAAACTCCACTATCGTCATGCGGTCGCCGGATTGGCCGTTGGAGCCTTCGGCTTACTCCCGACGCCTGATCGTCGCCCCTTCCGCGTGCGGGCGTTCGTGCGGCTCCGCTGTCCCCGAACCGGGAGCCCCTTGCGATGGCGCAAGCCTCGATAGGTCCCCGTATCCACCAGCCGCTTGATGCTCATCGCCACTTCCTTCCGGAGATCACCCTCGACCGTGTGGTCACGATCGATGGCCTCGCGGAGTTTCACGATCTGGTCTTCGGTCAGATCTTTGACACGGACAGCGCTCTCGACTCCGGCCTTCGACAAAATCTGGCGCGCGGCCACACGCCCGATGCCGAAGATATAAGTCAGGCCGATGTCCACCCGCTTTTCGCGCGGCAAATCCACTCCAGCAATTCGAGCCATACCGTTACTCCTCGTCAATCGTCATTCGACAGGCTGCACGCGCCGGTACGGGAAGAGCCCCTTCCCCGCACGATTGAGACATGACGAATGACCGCACACCATTCTCTGCCTTAGCCCTGTCGCTGCTTGTGCCGGGGGTTCTCACACAGCACCCGCACCACCCCGCGCCGACGAATCACACGACACTTGGA
This sequence comes from Nitrospirota bacterium, assembly GCA_016235225.1. Classification (GTDB taxonomy): domain Bacteria; phylum Nitrospirota; class Nitrospiria; order Nitrospirales; family Nitrospiraceae; genus RSF151. The sequence goes on from JACRLS010000037.1 coordinate 4,112, forward strand.
GCAAATGGGCTTGACTGATGATTTCACCTTCATGATGCTGCTCCCTCTCCACGACTCTACTTAAACCGGTATGTAATCCGCCCTCGGGTCAAATCGTACGGAGACAACTCCACGGTCACCTTGTCGCCAGGGAGAATCCGGATGAAATGCATGCGCATCTTGCCTGAGATATGCGCAAGAATCCGATGCCCGTTCTCCAGTGTGACTCGGAACATGGCATTGGGCAGCGTTTCCGCCACCGTACCCTGGACTTCAATGACATCATCCTTCGGCATCGCAATAATCCCGCCGATCAGCCGGACACCGGAACACGATCACCCGCCAGACAGGTCAAGATCCTCGGTGGCCCGCTGGGCTGAATGGCGATCGTATGCTCGAAATGGGCGGAAAGGCTTCCGTCCTGCGTCACGGCCGTCCAGTCGTCCTCCAGAACCCGCACCTCGTGTCGCCCCATATTGATCATCGGCTCGATCGCGAGCACCATGCCCACCTGTAAGCGAGGGCCTTGACCCGGGCGGCCATAGTTCGGCACCTGCGGCTCTTCGTGCAACTGTCGGCCGATCCCATGTCCCACAAACTCTCGCACCACCGAAAACCCCGCGGCCTCTGCATGCTGTTGCACGGCGTGGGAGTTCGCCGGCCGGGATCGTCATGGCTGAGTCCCCATAGAATCCGTCGACGATCGCCCCGAGATCCAGACCGACAATATCGCCATCCTTCAACACCCGCTTGGAGGGAATCCCATGCACCACTTGTTCGTTCACCGAGACGCACAGGGTCTTCGGATAGCTCCGATAGCCCTTGAACGCCGGAATCCCGCCGCGCGACCGGATGGACTCTTCAGCCAATCGGTCCAACTCATCCGTCGTCACGCCCGGACGAACCGCCTCTTTCAGCGCCAGCAGCGTCTCGGCGACCACACGAGACGCTCGGACCATAATCTCAATCTCAGCCGGAGTCTTGAGGATGATCATGTCAACCGGTGCGCCTCAAGGACCTCGACTAACCGCCGCTGCACATCCTCGACCCGTCCCGATCCATCCACATCCGATAACAGCGCCTTCTGCCGATAGTAGTGGATCAACGGCGCGGTTTGCTCTTCGTACACCTTCAGTCGCGCCTCGACAGTTTCACGCTTGTCATCCGTCCGTTGAACCAACGCCGCCCCACATCGGTCACAACTCCCGGCACGAGCCGGTGGGGCGAAATCCACATGGAAGACGGCCTGACATTTCGGACAGCTCCGCCGCCCGGTCAGCCGCTTCACGACTTCCTCTCTCGGGACCATGACGTTCACAACTCGATCCAGTCGCGACCCACGGCCCTCGAGCATCCGGCCAAGCTCTTCCGCCTGAGGGACCGTCCTGGGAAATCCGTCCAGGAGGAAGCCCCGTGCGCAGGCCGGCTCTCCCAGCTTGTCCCGCACAATCCCCACGACGATGGAGTCCGGCACGAGCTTGCCTTCGTCCATACAGGCCTTGGCCTCCAGACCGAGGGTCGTCTCATTCCGCACGGCCTCGCGGAGGATATCTCCGGTGGAGATCTTCGGACGACCGAATCGGGCCGACAACTGATCGGCTTGCGTCCCTTTTCCCACACCGGGTGCGCCCAACAACACCAGCCGCATCCTGGGTCTCTCAGCCGCTCCGGCCCCTCAACCGCCCCTTCGCCAGGAATCCTTCATAGTTTCTCATGAGCATGTGGGACTCGATCTGCTGCGCCGTATCTAGCCCCACACCGATCACGATCAACAACGACGTCCCACCGAAATAGAAGGGCACGTTGAGTTTATAGATCAAGAACTCCGGGATGACGCAGACAGCGGCCAGGTACAAGGCGCCCGCAAACGTGATGCGGGTCAACACGCCGTAAATGTAATCCGAGGTGCGCTGGCCGGGGCGAATTCCCGGAATGAATCCTCCATATTTCTTCATGTTATCAGCCATGTCGACCGGATTCAGGACGACGGCCGTGTAGAAGAAACAGAAAAACAGGATGAGCCCTACATACAGCATCGTATACAGCAGCGACCCCGGGGCCAGCTGACTCCCGAGCGACTGCACCCACGGCACCTGAATGAACCCTGCGATTGTCGCCGGGAAGGCGATGATCGAGGAGGCAAAAATCGGGGGGATCACCCCCGCCGTGTTCAGCTTCAAGGGGACATGAGTACTCTGCCCCCCGTAGACGCGACGGCCGATGACCCGCTTCGCATATTGAACGGGAATTTTTCGCCGCCCGCTTTCCAAAAAGACAATGGCTCCCACGACCGCCAGCATCAGCAGGGCCAGCGCCACCAGCAGAATAAAGCTCAACTGGCCGATCTGATACAGGTCAAAAGTCTGGGCGACCGCGCTGGGCAACCTCGCGACAATGCCTGCGAAAATGATGAGCGAGATCCCGTTCCCGACGCCGCGCTCCGTGATCTGCTCGCCGAGCCACATCAGGAAGGCCGTGCCGGCGGTCAGGGTAATCACGGTCATGAAGCGGAACGACCAGCCGGGGCTCAAGACAAACGCGCCCTGGTTCATCCCCTCAAGCCCGACCGCAATCCCGAAGCCCTGAATGAAGGAGATGACGATCGT
>JACRLS010000038.1:0-15098 GCA_016235225.1 Nitrospirota bacterium
TGGCCGTTGGGCTCGCGATCATCATCGCGCTGTACCGGAGCAAAGGGACCATCAATGTGGACGACTTCAGGTTGCTCAAGTGGTGATCCGAAGAAAGTACGATCTCGTGATTTGGTGATCTGGTGATGTTAACAGGACGATTTGGTGAAATGATGATTGAGTGAAGTGAAGAATCTCAGCCGATCTTTGCTTCACTAGATCATGAAATCGCCAACTCATACTTCTCCTGACTTCGCCAAATCACCAAATCACCAAATGTAAAATCTTGGTCTATGGAATACGCCCTCATCCCATTGCTCCCCTTTGCTGCCTTCCTCATCGTGGGGCTCGGCGGCCATTGGATTAAGGCGCGGGCACACCTGATCGCCGTGCCGGCCGTCCTCGGCTCCTTTCTGCTCTCAGTGGCCGCCTTCCGGCAGGTCGCCGGCGGCGAGCCGATCGCCATCCCGCTCTATACCTGGCTGGCGTCGGGGGATCTCAGCATTCAGCTCGGCCTCGCCATCGACCGACTCACCGCGGTGATGCTCATCCTCGTCACGGTGGTCAGTTCACTCGTTCACATCTATACGATCGGGTACATGCACGGCGAGAAGGGGTATGCGCGATTCTTTGCGTACTTTGCCCTGTTGACCTTCTCGATGCTGAGGCTGGTCATGGCCGATAATCTCCACCAGCTGTTCGTCTTCTGGGAGGCGGTCGGACTCTGTTCGTACCTCTTGATCGGTCACTGGTATGAGCGGCAGTCTGCCTGTACGGCCGCCACGAAGGCGTTCCTCGTCAACCGGGTCGGCGATTTCGGGTTCATGCTGGGGCTTCTTCTGGTCTGGCTGGTTTTCGGCTCACTGGAATACAAGACCGTCTTCGCCCAGGCGGCCAATCTGAGCGGGGATACGACCAACCTAATGGAACGGTTCGGAGGCACCTGGTCCGTGTCGACCATCACGCTGATCTGCCTGCTGCTGTTCACCGGCGCCGTCGGCAAGTCCGCCCAGGTGCCGTTGCACGTGTGGCTGCCGGATGCCATGGAAGGGCCGACCCCGATCTCGGCCTTGATTCATGCGGCCACGATGGTGACTGCCGGCGTGTTCATGGTCGCCCGACTGGCCCCGCTCTATAGCCTTTCACCGGTCGCCATGGACGTGGTCGCCGTCATCGGGGCTCTCACCATGGTGCTGGGAGCCACGATCGCCGTGACCCAGACCGACATCAAGCGAGTGGTCGCCTACTCCACGGTGAGCCAGCTCGGCTACATGATGATGGCCTGCGGCGTGGGGGCCTATGCCGCGGGGATGTACCACTTGCTCACGCACGGCGCCTTCAAAGCCCTGCTGTTTCTGGGGTGCGGCTCCGTCATCATCGCGCTCCACCATGAACAGGACATGCGGCACATGGGCGGCCTCAAGGACAAGCTCCCTGTCACCTACTGGACCTTCGTCGTGGGCTCACTGGCGCTGGCCGGTTTTCCATTGACGTCCGGGTTCTTCAGCAAAGACGACATCCTCGCCAGCACCTGGTCGTCCGGCCCGCTGGGCCAGGTCCTCGCCGTTCTGGGATTGATCACGGCGCTCATGACCGCCTTTTACAGCTTTCGTCTGGTGTTCGTCACGTTCTGGGGAACGTCCCGCGTCGATCACCACCTTGCGGCACACATTCATGAGCCGTCCCCGACCATCACGATGCCGCTGATCATTCTGGCGGTCCTCGCGATCGTCACCGGCTACCTCGGGATCCCGGCCTTTCTCGCGCCGGTCTTTCTCAATGAGGACGGTGGAGCCGATCACCACGGAGCCGCCGGCATGGGCATCATGCTGGTCGCAACGCTGATGGGCCTGACCGGCATCGCGGCAGCCTATCTGGTCTATGTGAAGTCGCCGGGGTTGCCGGACCGGTTGGCGCAACAGTGGCGCCGTCTCTACGACCTCTCCCTGCACAAATGGTACGTGGATGAGGCCTATGACCGGTCGCTCGTCCGACCGACCTTCACGGCGGCGGATGGTTTGTGGAAGGGCGTCGATGTGGCCGTCATTGACGGCGCCGTGAACGGCGTGGCCCGGGTCGTCGCGGCAGGCGGATCGCTCCTGCGACTCTTTCAAAGCGGTCAGACCCAACACTACGCGCTCGGGATGGCATTGGGCGCGATGGTGATTCTGACGGTGTTTCTTTTGTTCTAGGCAATGGGTACGAGGCGATGGGCTATAGGAAAGGCAATGGGCGATGGGCGAGAGGCTATGAGAGGGCTCTGGCTGAACTTCCCCATCGCCAAGCGCTCCTCGCCCTCAGTCTGTTCGCTTTTCTGCCTATCGCCTATCGCCTCTTGCCCCGCGCCTGAGAGAAAATGAACGACCTCGTCTTACAGACCGGCGCGTTTCCCTGGATCACGGCCATTGTGTTCCTCCCGATTCTCGGGATCTTGCTGCTGTTTGCGGTCGGCAAGTCCCGGGACCGGGCGATGAAGTGGATCGCGTTCCTCGTCACCGGCGCAGACTTCGTGCTCTCCCTGCCGCTCTGGTTCCTGTTCGACCGGTCAGTCCCCGGGATGCAGTTCGCCGAACGGACGAGTTGGATCAGCGTCCCGCCGATTCAGTACAGCGTCGGCGTCGACGGCATCAGCCTGCCGCTCCTCCTGATGACGACCTTTCTCATGCCGCTCTGCGTGATGTGTTCCTGGACCTCTATTCAGACGCGCGTCCGGGAGTATCTGACCGTCCTGCTCGTCATGGAAACGGCCATGCTCGGGGTGTTCGTCGCGCTCGACTTCGTGCTCTTTTATATCTTTTGGGAGGCGATGCTCATCCCGATGTATCTCCTCATCGGGGTGTGGGGAGGGCCGAACCGTCTCTATGCCGCGATCAAGTTCTTCCTCTATACGTTGACCGGCAGCGTGCTGCTGCTCGTGGCGATTCTGGTGCTGTATTTCCAGGGCGGGCACACCTTCGACATTCTCGCCTTGACGCGCGGCGAGTATGCGCCGTCCTTGCAGTCCTGGCTCTTCTGGGCCCTGTTCGCCGCCTTCGCCGTCAAGGTCCCGATGTTTCCCTTCCATACCTGGCTGCCGGACGCGCATGTCGAAGCCCCCACAGCCGGCAGCGTGATTCTGGCGAGCGTGCTCCTCAAGATGGGCACCTACGGCTTCCTGCGATTCTCCGTGCCGATGCTCCCGGATGCCACCGCCCTGTTTACGCCCGTCATGGTGACGCTGTCCGTCGTCGCCATCATCTACGGGGCCTACATGGCCCTGGCCCAGTCGGATCTCAAGAAGCTGATCGCCTATTCCAGCGTGAGTCACATGGGATTTGTGACCTTGGGCATCTTCATCCTGAACGCCCAGGGCATCGAAGGGGCCGTGATGCAGATGGTGAACCACGGGATCACGACCGGCGCGCTGTTCCTCTGCGTCGGCGCCATCTATCAACGGACTCACAGCCGGCAGATTGCCGACAATACCGGGCTGGCCGGCCCGATGCCGCGATACGCCACGTTGCTGGTGATCTTCTCGCTCTCGTCGCTCGGGCTGCCGGGCACCAACAGCTTCGTGGGGGAATTCCTGGTCCTGGCCGGCACCTTCTTCTGGAGCAAGGGCGTGGCCGCCGGACTTCTGTCGATCATGCACGCCAGCGTGAATCAACTCATCGAGCAGGTGGATCGGGGAGATTTCACGGTCGCCGACCGTGCAACCGGTGAGAGGAGCAAAGATCGTGGTCGGGGGGCAGGGGCAGGAACAGAAGTGGCTAGTGGTCAGGGGTCAGTGAAGGCTGTCTCCACACTAGCCACTGACCACCGACCACTGACCACTCTCTTCTATCCCTCAACCACCCACCCACCACGGACCACCGACCACTCTGAGCCGACAAGAAATCCATGACTCTTCCTTTTTCAGATATCCTCGCCGTCCTCCCCGAACTCCTCGTGGTGGGAGCCGCCTGCCTGGTCCTCGTGCTGGATCCGATCCTGCCGTCCTCCCGGAAGGACTGGCTGGCCTGGCTCTCTATCGCCGCGCTGGTCCTCTGCACGCTCGTGACGGCCGCGCACATGAGCGGGCGCACCACCGCGTTCAGCGAAATCGTGATCCTGGACCCCTACGCAGGCTTCTGGAAACTGCTGCTCTACGGGGTCACGGCGCTGACGATCCTCCTCTCGCTCGCCTACTTGAAACTCGAGCGCATCCATCTGGGGGAATACTACGGCTTCATCCTGCTCTCCCTGAGCGGCATGATGATCATGGTGTCGGCCGCCGACCTGTTGCCGATCTACTTGGGCAGCGAGCTGATGTGGCTCTCGCTTTACGTGCTGGCGGGGTTCAAACGCTTCGAGGCCCGCTCGCTGGAGGCCTCCGCGAAATACTTTGTGCTCGGGGCCTTCTCCTCCGGCCTGCTCCTCTACGGCATCTCACTGCTGTTCGGGGCTGCGGGCGGGACGCGCCTCGATCTGATCGCCAATGCCGTCGGCACGCGCGGACTGCAAGACCCGCTGCTCCTTCTGGGCATGATTCTACTGATCGTCGGGTTCGGATTTAAGATCGCCGCCGTCCCGTTCCACATGTGGACGCCCGACGTCTATGAGGGCTCGCCCACCTCGGTCACCGCCTTCATGGCCGTGGCCTCGAAGGCCGCGAGTTTCGGCGCGTTCGTCCGCGTGCTGCTCGAAGGCCTGGGCGGGCTGAACGGCAATTGGTACGCCCTGATCCTGACGCTCTGCGTGGCCACGCTCCTGCTCGGCAACCTGGTGGCGATCGTCCAGACCAACATCAAGCGCCTGCTCGCCTACTCGAGCATCGCCCATGCGGGCTATGCGTTGATCGGGCTGGTCGTCGCCGGGCACGCGACGGCGGACCCGGGCGTGCGTTCCTTCGGCATCGCGAGCGTCATGCTCTATCTGGCGGTGTACGCCTTCATGACGATCGGGGCATTTGCGGTGGTGGCGATGCTGCGAAAGGGCGGGGTCGAAGGAGACGAGATTGACGACTTCACCGGTCTGGCCAAGCGCCAGCCGGTGGGGGCCTTCCTCATGCTGGTCTTTCTGGTCTCATTGGCGGGCATCCCGCCCACCGCCGGCTTCATCGGGAAGTTCTACCTCTTCATGGCCGCCGTGGACGCGGGATTGGCTTGGTTGGCCGTGGTCGGCCTGCTCTTTGCCGCCGTGTCGGCCTACTACTATCTCCGGGTCGTCATGGTGATGTACATGCGGGAACCCGATCCCTCAGCCGGAATCATCCCGCACCTGGCGACCTCGCCCAGCATGACGATCGTCCTGGTCTGTGCCCTGGCCGGTGTCCTCTTCTTCGGACTCTTCCCCGATCCGCTCGTCTCCCTCGCCACACACGCGGCGCTGCCGATGAAGTAACGAGCACAGGTGATGTTGTGAAGGTCCGGACACTTTGCCAAATATCCAAATCACGAAATCGTACTTTCTTCGCGACTCGTTACTCGCTACTCATTACTCGATACTTGTTCCCCCACACGCGGTTCAGCCCCCCACATACATCTTCAAAAGGACACGTATCGATTCAGCCGAGACTGTAAAATATTTCGAGTTAGTGGTTTGCAGGTCCAGAAGGTCAACACACGCCAACCCATTTTCCTCAGTTTTCTCCGCTGACTTGCATCCCGTCTCTTATTCTTATCTATCTTTGTCTTCCAAAAGACTTTGTTCGTACTGGGTAGACTGGCTCGTGAACAGTTTCTGTGGCCGTGCCAGAAGCAACCATTCACGAACAACACGACCTTGTTTCTGGGCAGGACAGCATCGGGCGATCCAGGGAGATCCTTTCTATGACGCTCTGGCTTGAAACCAAGCCCTTTTAGCAAATGTGCAAGGCGGACCTCAGGGGAAGTATGCTTCCCCTTGATCTTGGCCATAATTTCAGACCGTTTGGTTTTACTATAGACGTCAGCCACAGAACGTACCCTGCGACCGGAATGTGCGGTAGGAACTGCTGCGCTAGAGGTGTTGGAGAAGAACTTCAGCTACCCTTTTAGCCAGTAAGGGTGGGACGGCATTCCCAATCTGCTTGGCAACCTCGATCTTTGTTCCCAAAAAGGTAAAGCTGTCGGGGAACGACTGCAAGCGGGCGGCTTCGCGGTGAGTAATCGGTCTGTGTTGTTTGGGGTGAAGGTATCGACCCTTTTCTGGTTTGAAGAACTCGGTCCGTATCGTAAAAGCAGGACGATCCCACCACAGACGCCCAAACAGATCGGTTCCGCCGGATTTCTTTCTGATCCAACAACTCGGTGTTAAGTCAGGCCGCTTCTTCTGAAGATCAAATCTGTTGCCGCCTTCAGGAACGCATCGATACCGCGAGAGGCTTTTCTTCGTAGGCGTTCTGCCAAAATGTAAATCAAGAGGAGGAGAGGCCTCCCCGACCCTGAGGTCAATTCCGACCGGCTCTGGAAGATCATCGATGACTCGCCCTACTGTTTCCCAAGGCAGCAATCCATTTTGAAAAAGGGTAGGAGCCTTTTGCGGATTACAGTGCGTCGGAGTCGGGAGTGGAAGCAGGCCAGTCCGACTTGCTAGAATGATGGCTCGTTTCCTCCGCTGCGGAACACCGTAATCAGCTGCGTTGAGAATACCTGGAGTTACAAGGTAGCCCATGGATTCGGCATGAGTCTTAATGTCTCCAAATTCCGCAGACGCAAGGAGTTCAGGAACATTCTCCATCACAAATGCGATCGGCTTCACGCGACGAACCACTTCCATGAAGGCTCTCCAAAGCTGTTTTCTGGGATCACTTTCACGTTGTTTGTTCAATGGACTGAAACCCTGGCAGGGAGGACCGCCGATCACGACTTCTGCTTCAGGAAATTTGAAGGAGCTATTTGCGATCAGGTCGTTGATATCACCATGTAAGCAGTGATCTCCGAAGTTCGCGTTATAGGTCTTCGCTGCATATGCGTTGAAGTCATTCGCAAGAACCGGCTCAAACCTTTCAGTCTTGCACAATCCCAAGGTGAAACCGCCGGCACCTGCAAACAGATCAATCACCCTTAACTTTCTCTTCCCATAGACCGATGGACTTTCTGCGGCAGAGAACCCGCCATGGGAGGCTTTAGAAAATGAGTGCCGAAGTAAGGCATAGGCCTGCTCAGGATATCGACCTAGTATCCGATCAATGTCCGGAGGGATCGTGCTTTGTTTTCCGGCGCCAAGTTTCTTGGCCATCGTAGATTCTGTTATGAAGGTTCAGGGCTAGAACCCTGACGAGAGGCAGCCGAATACACGACCAACAGTATATTGAGTTGCTTTTTTAAGTCAACCACAATATATAGCTGCCTGTACCGGCTCGCCGTCTGGGCCTTATGAAGCGATAAATCGTTTTTTAGTCTCGCGTCGTTGATAAAGGTCTACGCGTATATAGAGTCTGAACATGCCCAGGAAATCCCTCTTGGCTGACCTTAGAAGCGACTACCACAAGAAAATCTGTCTCAACATCCTAGGTCACAAACCGGGATTGAAGGTTTTCTCTGTCGCAGATAAGAACAGCAAGACAATGGCATGGCTGAGCGAATGGGCCACCCAACCTGCACCAATCCCAAGTCGGGACAGACTGCGGGGAATCTATTTAGCCAATACACTTTAGAATTTCTGGAGGCGGCTTTCAGAAGGATGGAACACCTGCGTCCTGGGAATTGGCTGTTTTCCGCAACACAGGCAGCTACCGGCATATCAGCGTTTGACCAGTACGAGCATCTAGCAGATTTAAGTCGACTCCTGGTAAAGCACAAAAAGCTGTCAGCAGCTCTGGGGGGTGATTACCTTATCACCCCTGACATTGTTGTGGCCCGTCGCTCGATCAGTGATGCTGAAATCAACGCCAGGAATCACCTGATCGAGCCGAGCGAGAAAATCTCACAATACACCCCATTACGCACGGCAAACTTCGACAGTCCTCGAGCTATTTTGCATGCCGGCATCTCTTGCAAATGGACGATGCGGAGCGACCGTTCTCAGAACACGAGGACTGAGGCCCTCAATCTCATAAGAAACCGAAAGGGGCAGGTCCCCCACATAGTAGCTGTCACCCTTGAACCAATGCCCACTCGCCTAGCATCAATTGCTATGGGCACCGGCGATGTCGATTGTACCTACCATGGCGCGCTCTATGAGTTAAGAGAGGCTGTAGATAAGAGCGGCAACTCCGATCAAGCAGAAATGTTGGATACGCTGATCTCCGGCCGTCGGCTCCGCGACATATCAGACCTCCCCTTTGACCTAGCCATTTAGCTAAAGATAAGAACCAGGCACTTGGAACCATTTCGCGGCGCGTGGCGGGCCTGCTCCCAAGACCGCTGGTCGAATCCCTCAGCAACGAGTCGCCGTTGTCGGATTCGTCGGTCGTGAAGCGTTGTTCGTCGCTCGTCTACCCCCCGGGACACAAGGTTCTGCGAGCATGAGCAGAGTCCATGATGCGCGCACAGCCGGAGGCGAGCCCAAGGTTATCAGGTCTGGAAGGTGATAAAAAGCTCTCCGAGATGCCGGCTGGATGGGATGGGATGGGCCCGATCTGAAGGGCGGTGATCAGTGACAGGTGACGAGTGACGGGTTGGTCGGAGATTCGGGCGTACCCTCAGACAACCCGGGCCTCTCTTGCATCCTCTCCCCACGCATCACGTATCACCCATCACGAGTCACGGTCTGAGTGGCGCCCCGTAGCGGCCCGCCCGTCATCAGCCGGCCTCCTTCTAGGACTATTGCGGGGTCCTCTTCTTCGGACTCTTCCCCGATCCGCTCGTCTCCCTCGCCACACACGCGGCGCTGCCGCTCCGCTGAGCCGCGCTGGGTGGTGAGTGGACAGGAACAGAAGTGGTCAGGGGTCAGTGAAAGAGAACGCGGTCAAGGGGGGGTTAGGAGGCACGGCGGAAAATCAGTGGTCAGGGGAAAATGGTCAGCGAAGAATGGCTATTGTCACTGACCACCGACCACTGACCACACTCCCCTAGCCACTTCGCTGTTTCTTCAGTTCCTCTCCGAAGAGGATCTCCCTCAGCTTAAATGCGGGGACGGCCGCGGACACGCCTGTGTTAAACATGGCCAAGGTGCGCGTCCCGCTCGCAGAGGGTCCCACCGGCTCAACCTCGCCGAAATAACCGACGAGGACACCGGCGAGTTTGACCGACGCGCCGCCGCTTCCTGCCCCGGCCCGGCCACCCGCCGCAGGCAGCACGAAGAACACCGGCGCTCCGCTGTTTCCGCCGAAACTGGCGGATTCAATCAGATAGAGTTCCGCCTCCTTGCCGCCCCAGTTGATCTTCTCCTCCGGCAACAGGGCGACTTTGCCGAACCGCACGATCGGGTAGTTCCTGAGCACACCGAGGTGGGGGACAAAGAGGCCGGCATAGAACACGTCCGTCCCTTCGCGAATCTCCAGCCGTTCGGCCTCCGGCTGCGTCGTCAGGAGATCCTCGGACACGACCTTGAAATCGTACCGCGCGGGATCTTCAAAGACCGGAATGACGGCGAGATCGACCGTGGGATCCGGGTGGACGTAGACGTTTTTCTTCGATCCGTCCGCCTGGAGCGAAATGGTCAAGACATCGGAGCGCCCGTCCTTGGTGTTGAGGCGCACATAGGCCTGGGGCACAAAGGCGCTCCGGTCTGCTGTCTGCAACACATGCTTCGCCGTGACCAGGTAGACATACACGATCCCTTTCTTCACGGGATGGCGGACACCCATCAGAAAGCCCGTGCCGCTGGGAATCAGTTTCCCGTCGGCGTTGGGAAGGAAGAGGAAGACGACCGACTTCTTGATATCCGGCGGAACCGGAATCGCGCGCGCGGCCGCAGCAGGCAGAAACGCCCATAGGACCATGAGCACCATAAGGATCCGAAAGAGTCTGTGGAGAGACACCGGCGACATGGATCACCCCGCGGGAGGATCGATCCCCTGCACCTGAACAAAGCGCATGATGCCCGTCCGCGTCACCAAGCCTATCAGCCCGCCATCCTTCACCACGCCGAGGCGGGACTGACCGTCGCGGACCATCTGGTCGATTGCGGCATAGGCGGAGGCGTCTGGGCCAATCTCCATGGCCGGACTCCAGGGCGTCATGATGTCACGGACCTTTCGCCACGACCACAGCGTGCGACTCAGGCCTTGCAGATCATTGGTCGCGACCATCCCGATGATCTGCCCGCCCTCCACGACCGGAAATCCGCCGAACCCGTAGGTCAAGAAGTATCGGGCGACCGCCTCTTCGACGGTCATCTCGCCGTCGATCGTCACCACATCCCGCACCATCACCTCCGCGACCGGAATACGCGCCAGCGTGGCGTGCAGTGCCGCTTGCCGGAGTCCCCCCTTCGCCGCGGCAAAGAGAAAGAGGCCCAGGAGCGTCAGCCAGCCTCCATTGGCGGCGATGGCGCCCGGGATGCGCCCCAAGGCCGCACCGAGCATCACCGTCACGCCTGTGACCGCCAGAAACAGCCCAAACCCACGGCCCGCCAGCGCGGAGAGTCGTGTGGCGCGCGGCAGATCGTCGAGCCAGGCCCAGAGACCCGCGCGCAGCACCCGGCCGCCATCCAGGGGAAAGCCGGGAATCAGGTTGAACAGCCCGAGCTGGAGGTTGACCGTGCCGATGAGCAAGGCCAAGACCCAGAATCCGGCCAGGCCCGGCTTTCCCTCCACGACGACGCTGACACTCAAGAGCACCCCGGCGAGGACAAAGCTCACAGCCGGTCCGGCAATCGCGATCAGAAATTCCGCCTTCGGGCGAGGCGGTTCCCGCTGCATGTGCGCAACCCCGCCGAAGACGAACAAGGTGATCTGGCCGATTGGAATGCGATAACGTTGGGCGACCGCTGAATGTCCCAATTCATGGAGGAGGACCGAGAGGAACAGGCACAGCGCCGTGACCCCTGCCATCCCCCAGTACCGCCCGAAGGACTGCCCCGGAAGACTCTCCGGCAGGTAGCCGGTCGCCAACGCCCACGTGACAAATGCGAACACCAGATACCACGAAATGTGGATCTTGATGGGAATGCCCAGGATGCGGCCTATCTGCCAATGATGACCAAGCATATGCATTGATTATCCGTTTCTATCCCAACTGTCAATTTTGTTTGACACAGCGGCCGCTCCGTCAGGGATTTCCTGACTCAAGAGCCGCAGGTCTTTCTCAGATATATGGCATCGGGTGATCTGGCTGATTCCCTCCTGCGCGCGTCCCCTCGGAAGGTCAAGGCTAAGGTCGAGGTTGAGGTTCGCGCCAAGGTTACGGCGGAGAATCAGGCTCAGAAGTTGCGCGTCACTTCGATTGTCGCTCAACCTAAGCCTCAACCTTAACCTTCTTCTGTTTCTAGGGGAGGTGACCGGGTATCCCCCACTGCGTGCGTCCAACGGGCCTTCTCTTCTGGGCTCATCTTTTTCTTCATTCCTAACGTGGGGTGGTTGGGGGATTCTTACCGCGCCCGTCGCGTTCTTCGGCCTTATTCGATCCATCAGGCGAGGTTGCTGGGGTGGGCTTCACTGCGCGCGTCGAGGGAGCATGCTTCTTAGCGTGCGGCCTCCGCGAGCAAGAAGACCACCCCGGCAACCTCGCCCCACTTCCTTCTGAGGCGCGCGCTCCGGGAGCTCTGAAGAAGGTTCAGGTTGAGGCTGAGGTTAAGGGAGAACTTCTGACCGTCCTACCCCTCAACCTGAGCCTCAACCTCAACCTGGCTCACACGCCCCACGCCCCCTTCGCCCTTCGTCAGCCACGTCGGCTCCCCAACTTCAAGTCTTCATCCACGCGAAAGCCGAAAGAGGAGAGGTTCGACCGTCGCCTCTCTGCTGGCTGAACACCTTGCCCCAATGATAGGATGGTGACGCGTGTAGGACTCCGTATTCATCAAGATGAACCTCTCTGCTCGCTCTCCGCTCAGCCTGTCGGCTCGGCTCCTGGTCCCCTTACTCGTTGGAGCAGGAGCCTTGCTCCAGAGCCTCTCACCCGATGTCGGAGTGGCCCAGGTGGTACGGTCAGGACCACCAACCTGCAAGGCCGTGGCCATCACCTTCGATCTGTGCCCGGTCCGGAAAGGACCCGGGTTCGATGTCGAATTGATCCAGCTCCTGAAAGACCGCAAAGTTCCGGCGACCATGTTTATGTCCGGACGGTGGATCGTTAGGCACGATGCGGACACCGCGGCCCTGCTCGCGGTGCCCTTCTTTGAAATCGGCACCCACGGACAGACGCACGCCCACCTCCCCCTTCTGGACCGCGGCCAGCAACGAGTCGAAATTCTGGATGCCGTCTCTCTGCTCAAGTCCAAGTATGGCCTCGCCACCACACTCTTTCGACCACCCTATGGAGAGTATAATGACGAGACCGTGGAGGTCGTGCGCACGTTGGGCCAGCGGTTTATCTTATGGAATGTCGTGTCCGGCGACCCGGACCCGTCGCTCAGCGCCCAGAAAATCCTGGACCGGGTTGAACGCGCAGTTCGTCGCGGCAGCATCATCGTGTTCCATGCCAACGGGAAGGGGGAGCACACCCGTGAGGTAATCGATCGTTTAACGGCGGACATCCTGCCGAAGAAGGGACTGACCCCCGTGACAGTGTCCGAACTCCTGTCATGCGCGCAAGTGGCCACACCATGACGGCTCCCACCATTCGCCTCATGCGGGCGGAGGATCGCCTGGCTGCCATCGAGATCTGCGCACAGGCAAACCCGTGGCAGCGCCTCGGCTACACGACAGAGGACTGGGACCGGATCTTCGCGCCGGTGCCACAGAATCGTGACACCTATGTCATTGAAGCGGATGCCAGGGTCGCCGGCCTCGCGATTCTTCGACAGAAGTTTCTGATCGGGGATTATCTCGAACTTCTGGGCATCGCCGAATGGGCAAAGGGCCGTGGACTTGGGAGCCGGCTGTTGAGCCATATCGAGTCGCTCGTGTTCGCCCGGACCAAGAACCTCTTCGCCTGCGTGTCTGAGTTCAACGAACGCGCCAGGGAGTTTTATCGCCAGAAAGGCTATCGCGAGATCGGCCCGATTCCGGATCTGTTGGTCCTCGGAGCGACGGAGATTCTCTTGAGAAAGACGGTGGGCCCGGCACGGGAGAAGAGTCAATAGTCATTGGTCAGTAGTCAGTAGTCAATGCGGGGGCGGCGGCGGTCATTAGTCATTAGTCATTGGTCATGAGTCAACAATCATTGGGGGCGGGAAAGAGACTTCTTCACCGATGACCACTGACTGATGACTATTGACCCTCCTGCTGCCCCCAATGACCCTTGACCATTGACTGAGAGCCGCACCATGAGAGTCAAAAAGCTGCTCCATACCCGGATGCGCGTGAGCGACATGGACGAGACCATCCGCTTCTACACCGACGTGCTGGGGCTTGAAGTGATGGAGCGAAAGGTGTCGCCCCGTGGTTCGCATCTGGCCTTCTTGAAGGTGCCCAATAGCGAGGAACTGATCGAGCTGTGCAGCTTTCCCGCGAGCGGGCCCGTGAAGGTCCAGGAAGACCTGGTCCATCTCGCGTTCGAAGTGGAGCATCTCGACACCACCATCACGGCCTTGAACGCCAAGGGGGTGAAGATCACCGATGGACCGACCAGGACTTCATCCGGAAGCCGCTTCATTTTTATCGACGCGCCGGACGGGTATGAGATCGAGTTGATCGAACGGCCGCCGGGCGTGGCGCTGGTGTAGCGGGAAACGTATCTCGTTCCTCGTATCTCGTATCTCGCCCGGAACGAATCTTCGTCAAACGAGATACGAGCGACGAGATACGAACAACGATCGGCCTTATAGGAGACTTATCATGAAGAACAGCTTCTTCCGAGGCCATGGTCTCGGGAACGACTACCTCGTGATGGATCCCAAAGAACTGAGCTTCCGCCTCACCCCCAAGGCGACCCGGTCCATTTGCGACAGACATTGGGGACTGGGCAGCGACGGCATCCTGGCGTTGGTGCCTTCGAAGAAGGCGGACTTCGGCCTTCGAATTTTCAACCCGGACGGGAGCGAAGCGGAGAAATCCGGCAACGGGCTGCGGATCTTTGCCCGGTACCTCCATGCCACCCGCAAGACGAAGCGTCCCGAGTTCACCGTCGACACCAAAGGCGGCCTGGTCCACATCCGGTTGCACATTGATCGCTACGGCGATGCCAGCGCGGCGACGGTCCAGATGGGCGCCGCCACGTTCAGGCCGGCTGCCCTGCCTTGCACCCTGTCCGCCGATGAACTCATCAACCACCCGATCGAGGCCGCCGGTCGGTCGCTCCGGTTCACCGGCGTGAGCGTCGGGAATCCCCATTGCGTGCTGTTCAAGTCCGGAGGCGAGCAATGGACCAGAGAGGAGTTGCTGGAACTGGGCCCCGCGCTCGAGCATCATGCCCTGTTCCCGAAGCGGACCAATGTGCAACTCGCCGTTCCAACGGGACCACAAGAGCTCTATATCCTCATCTGGGAACGCGGAGCCGGCGAGACGCAGGCCTCCGGGTCCTCGTCCTGCGCAGCGGCCAGCGCGGCCGTGCGGCTTGGACTGGTCAAGAGTCCCGTCACCGTCAAGATGCCGGGCGGCACGCTGGCGATCGACGTGGCAAAGGACTTTCGCCTGACCATGAAGGGACCGGTGGCGGAAGTCGCCCGGGGAACTTTGAGCCCCTCCTTCATTCGAAGCCTCAAGTGAGCACTTGCTGAAAGAGTGGTCTGGGGTCGGTGAAGAATCGGGTGGTCGGGGGTCAGTGGTCAGTGATCGGAGGGTCAGTGAAGAGTCGAATCAGCGAGTGGAGGCAAAGGCGGCGGTGAGGCAAAGAATCGAGCAGGTTGGAGACCTTCTGGTTTACCGAACTTTTCTCGATCTGGCTCTCGAAGTGGAAAAGGTGACGAGAGGATTTGGCCCTGACTTCCGATGGCTTCGCGTTCAGTCGCTGCGGTCCTCGGAATCTGCTTGTGCCAACTTGCCCGAAGGGTTCTACTCGCAATACAGTACTGAGTACCTCCAAGCGCTGTATCGGGTTCGTCGGGAAGCAAGAGAGACCATGACTCATTTGGACTATGGTGCGAAAGTGAACCAACTTCCCGAAACAATAGTAAGCGGCCTGCTGGCTCGATATACGGACGGGCTGAGGCAACTGGGCAAACTCATTTCCAGTATCGAATTCAAGATTGCCAAG
>JACRLS010000038.1:15117-17355 GCA_016235225.1 Nitrospirota bacterium
CCGACCCCTGACCACTGATCCCACGAGCCTCACCATGAGCCCCTCCACCATTCTCCAAGGAAAGCTCGATCATCTTCCCGAGCAGCCCGGCGTGTATCTCATGAAGAGCGGGCGCGGGGAGATTCTCTACATCGGCAAGGCCCGGGTCCTGGCCGATCGGGTTCGGAACTACTTCCAACCGGGCACCGAGCAGACACCCAAGACCAGTCTGCTCGTGAGCCAGATCGCGGATATCGAGACGATTGTCACGCGCTCGGAGCTCGAAGCGCTCATCCTGGAAAGCAACCTCATCAAGCGCCATCGTCCGCGGTTCAACGTGGTGCTGCGGGACGACAAGCAATATCCCTATCTGCGCCTCCCGATCAAAGAGGCATTTCCCAGACTCTCCATCGTCCGCCGCGTCCAGAAGGATGGGGCCCTCTACTACGGGCCCTACACGCCGGCCGGGGCGCTGCGGGAAACGCTGAAAGTCATTCGCAAGGTGTTCCCGCTGGCCACGTGCGAGATCGAGATCGACGGGAAGGCCGAGCGGGCCTGCATCGAGTTCGAGATCAAGCGGTGCATGGCCCCCTGTACCGGCAATCAAACCCGCGACGAGTACTATCACATCGTCAAGCAGGTGCGGTGGTTCCTGGAAGGGCGCGACACCGAACTCCTGGAAGGGCTCCGGACCGATATGGAGGCCGCCGCCGACCGGCAGGATTACGAGGAGGCGGCAAGGCTGCGGGACCGCGTGTTCAAGGTTGAGCGCACTCTGGAACGGCAGCGAATTACCCAGACCGCCTCGACGGATCAGGACGTGATCGGCCTGGCTCGCCAGGGTACGGCGGTGGATGTGCAACTCCTGTTCGTCAGGGGTGGGCTCCTGATCGGGCGGAAGGATTTCTTTTGGGCCGACGCCCTGTCTGTGTCCGACGAAGAACTGATCCGCTCGACGATCGAGCAGTTCTACAACAAAGAAGGACTGCCCCCGAAAGAATTGCTGACCTCGGCGCCCTTATCGGACAGCTCCCTCATTGAAACCTGGTTGGGGGAGAAGAAGGGCGAATCCCTGCGTGTCGTGGCCCCGGAGCGAGGCGCCAAGCACGAGCTGGTCAAGCTGGCGGAAGAAAACGCCGCCGTCGCGCTGACGGATCATCTGCGCGACGAAGAAACCGACCGGATCTGTCGCCTCGCTCGTCGTGTGGGACGATGGGGAGATGAAAAAGGCCGACTACCGGAAATTTCGCATTCAGACCGTCGCAGGGGCCAACGACTTTGCCAGCATGCAGGAAGTCGTGCAGCGACGATACGGGGAGGCCTGTGGTGAGCAAGGCCGAACCACCGGCGGGGAGCCCTTCGATAGAACTCAGGGCAGGCCGGGCCGAACCGCCCGTGGTGCGCCGGATTCAGCCACTGAACGTCTCTCCCTGCCCGACCTGATCCTGATCGACGGCGGGCTTGGGCAGTTGGCGGCCGCGCAGGAGGGCTTGCGGCGAGCCGGCCGCCCGGACCTCCCCATCATCGGACTCGCCAAGGCGCGGGGCGAGAAAGACGAGCGCATCTTTCTGCCGGGCCGAAAGAATCCCATCCTGCTGCACGCAACTTCACCCGCCACGCATCTGGTCCAGCGCATCCGGGACGAGGCGCATCGATTTGCCGTCACCTATCATCGGAAACTGCGCGGCAAGGCCCTGATCGCCTCCGGGCTCGACACGATCGCGGGGGTGGGCGAAGTCCGGCGGACGCGCCTGCTCCAACACTTCACCGGCCTCGACCAGATCGCCGCCGCGTCGGACGACGAACTGCGGGACGCGGCCGGGATCGATGCCGAGACGGCCGGGCGCATCCGACAAGCTCTCAAGAACCCCTGATCTCATATCCACGGGCTCAGAAAACGAAGAAGGGTCGCAGCTCTTACCTTGGGCGTTCCGACATGAGACGGAAATGCGGGGGGAATGCTTAATGGGAACTGAGAAATCAGCTTGCCTCTCTGCTCGTTCACCTCATGCTATCGCTGCCCGCACAGAAGCAGGCCTCAGGACGCCGATATATGCGAAAGCTAATCTTTGTCCGCCCCAATCCAAAAATAATCTACAACGACTGCCCCCGTTCCAGCGGGTCCTGTCGCGGCGAGCAGGTCCCCCGTCGTCCTCGCTCCACCCATCCCCCCGTGGGGGTCACTTCGGAATTTGACGTTGCGCGGGTGTTGGATGCTCCTATTCGGTGGCAGCCTGTTGGCTCATCGCCCCTTCCGCT
>JACRLS010000039.1:0-4003 GCA_016235225.1 Nitrospirota bacterium
GCAAGAACCCGGGGAGATCACAGACAACCCAAGGCGCCTCGATGAGACAGAGACAGGTCTGCACAATGATGGCGACATCAAAAAGAAGCGAGGCGCGATCAACATAGAGTTTGGACAACCGAATCTTGTGGGGCAAGATGCGCTTCCTATATTCCTCCTCCGGATTCTCGGCCTTGTCAAGCCCCGCCGCCTCATCGATGAAATTCAGTGAGGCCAAGTCGGTCAGTCCTGGGCGGACCGAAAGGATCCGGGAGTAGTCTTTGCGGAACAGCTTGACGTACTTCGGAACTTCGGGCCGGGGGCCGACGATACTCATCTCCCCTTTGAGAATATTCAGCGCCTGCGGCAGTTCATCCAATTTCCACCGCCGCAACCGTCCCCCCACACGGGTCATACGAGGATCCTCCCCGATCGTCAAAGGCCCGCCGAGGCGAGGCGCGTCCGCCACCATCGTTCTGAATTTATAAATACAGAAAGGCCGAAACCCTCTCCCGACCCGCACTTGCCTGAACAAGATCGGACCGGGGGAATCGAGCTTGATAAGTATGGCCATGATCACAAAGACCGGCCAACACACAAGCAAGGCCACGACGGCACAAACAAGATCGAACGCTCGCTTGCTCATCGTCGGTGCGCCTCCACTAACCCTCTGACGACTGTGACAACGCGTCGGACATCCGCTTCGCTCATTTTGGGATAGAGCGGCAGAGAGAGAATTCGCTCATACACCCGGCCGGCGACCGGACAATGCTCCGGCTGATACCCCCACGTCTCTCGATAGTAGGGGTGCAGGTGGAGAGGCATGAAATGCACGCTGCAGCCGATGTCGTGCCGCTTCAGAAGATCAATCATCTCGTTTCGTCCGATGCGAAGACGTTCGGCGTCGATCTGGATCACATAGAGATGCCAGGCATGCTGGACATGCGGCGCCACGCGCGGAAGGATCAGCTCGGGAAGATCGCCCAAGCCCTCTCTGTAAAGCTCCGCGTAATGTTCCCGGATTTTCCAGAAGCGTTCGCACTTACGGAGTTGCGGGATCCCAAGCGCTGCGGCGATATCCGTCAGGTTGTACTTGAAACCCGGAGAGAGAATGTCGTAGGCCCAGGCCCCCTGAGCCGCATAGCGATTCCAGGCATCTCGGCTCAGACCGTGCAAGCTCATGAGTCTCATTCGAGCGGCCCATTCGGAATTGTCCGTCGTCACCATCCCCCCCTCACCGGTGGTCATATTCTTAGTCGCATAGAACGAAAAGCAGGTGCTATCCCCGATGGTCCCGACCATCTTGCCTCGATAACGAGCGGGAAGGGCATGGGCCGCATCCTCAATCACACGAAGATTGTGGGCACGGGCAATGGCCAGGATCTTGTCCATCTCACAGGGATGACCGGCAAAATGAACGGGAATGATGGCCTTGGTCCTTGCAGTGAGCGCCGCCTCGATCTTGTCAGGGTCGATATTGAAGGTGTCTGGCGTACAATCGATGAGCACCGGTTTCGCCTTGAAGTAGGTGACGACTTCAGCGGTCGCCGCAAAGGTCATGGTGGGGACAAGAACCTCATCCCCCTCCTGCAGTCCGATCGCTTCGAGCGCCAGATGAAGGGCGGCGGTGCATGAATTCACGGCAATCGCATGCTGCGCTCCGATGACTGCCGAAAACTCTTGTTCGAACTCTTTGACTCTCGCCCCTGTGGTGAGCCAGCCGGAGCGAAGGGTCGCCACGACCGAATCGATTTCTTCCGGGCCGATGTCAGGGGTATGAAAGGGCAGAAATGTAGACATGAGAGACCTCCACAGAGATTCAATGTCGGTGATGATCCCAAGAACAGAGATAGGATTGAAATCTTGCGCGCCGTGAATGTATTTACACTGTGCGCACACTAATGTATGCTGGTTGTATACACAGAAGGAGACGCCACATGAGGAGTACGGAACCAAGAGAAGCCGCAGGGCGTGGTGAGACAATCAATCTCCGCGCAAGTCACAAACAGAAGGCGTTGATTGACCGGGCAGCGGAAGCGCTCGGCCGAAGCCGGTCTGACTTCATGCTCGAAACAGCCTGCCGGGAAGCTGAGATGGTGCTGCTGGATCGGCGCTACTTTGCGCTCTCTCAGGATGCGTTCAAGCGCTTTACCGCCATACTCGATACCCCGCCTGCGCGCAGTCTGAAGTTGCAGCGTCTCCTTCGGACCAAGGTGGCGTGGGACAAATGAGCGGGGGCCTTGATGCGATCAGGCCGCCCGAGAAATTATCCGCAACGCATGACCTCTCGGACTTTGATTCCGGAGAGCCCGTGCTGGATGAATGGTTGCGCCGGCGCGCCCTTCACAACGAAGCAAGCGGATCCTCGCGCACGTATGTTGTCTGTGCGGACAAGAAAGTGGTGGGATACTACACGCTTGCTGTCGGCGCGGTTGTGCATGCGGTCGCGCCAGGGCGGGTGAGGCGTAATATGCCTGACCCGCTGCCGGTCATGGTGCTCGGCCGACTTGCGGTCGATAAGGGGCTCCAGCGCCGTGGTATCGGCAGAGGGTTGCTGCGTGACGCTGTTCTGCGCACGGTGCAGGCTGCTGAAATCGCCGGGATCCGGGCGATTCTAGTCCATGCGATCTCAGCGGCAGCGAAACGTTTCTATGAGGGATGCGGGTTTATCGCCTCGCCCATCGATCCCCTGACCGTCATGATTACGGTTGCTGAGGCGGCGAAGATGTTGGGCGACACAGACCGAGACTAGCTCGGGAGGGATCATCTCACCAGGGCTCTTGATGTGTTTGCATCCGGAACGCATGTCACGTTTCTCCGGCCTCTGCAACACGAACAACCCTTCTCTCGCAAGAGAGTGAACGGAGATTCCCCCTGATTTCTACCCACTCAATCGGGAGAAGACCCACATTTGCAAGAACCAAGAGGACAAGGGCGCCAGGGCAAGGAGCGCAACCGCTCCGAGTGCCGCAAGAACGGTCTCACGAACAGGACAGCCCTCGTTGACTGCATGGACCTTCCGGAGCTCTTCATCCGGCTGAGAGGGTTCTCTCCATCTGATGCCAAGCCAGAAGAGCAAGAGAATTGTCGCTCCATAGATCCCATAGCTGAAAACTCGATGGTCCGCGCCGTTGGCGAAAGCCAGATGATCAGCAAGCACGCTGCCGTAGGCCCGCACCCCATTGGCGAGAATCAACGAGGCCAGACAGAGGAGGAGAAACACAAGGCGTCGCGGCCAACGCCGATACATGACTCCCACGAACAGGTATCCAAGGGCGAGCCCCGGGAGAACGTAACGTAAGCCTCCACAATCCTGCGCCACTTCCCAAGTGCCGGACGAGAGCGTGAGGAAATTGCCTTCCCACTGCACCGGGATCCTCGACGCATGGAGGCCGGCGACGATGAAAGCCGCCGTGAACTGCTGGAACCACGGCTCGACCGATGTCCCGACCGGGACGGCGAACACGAGAAGGCCCATCGGAAACAGAAGAGCGCGAAAGATCTCCGTCCCCAATACGGTCCAGATCAAGCCCGGAAGCATGGCCATGACGGCCGCTTGCTGCACAATCGACACCTCCGTTAGCCGTCCGATCAGCCAGCCCCCTCCCACAGCGAGGAGGCAAACCAATCCCCAATGACTTGGCGTCGGAACGAGCCCCGCCAGGCGGTCCCGATAACACCAGATCAGATAACCCCAAGCCGGTAGAATGAGAAACCCGTGGGCAAAGGTCCTGGACTGTGCCCAGACATCCACCATGGTGCTGACAGTCGGCCAGAAGAGGCCGATGACGAACACGGATGCAACGATCACGATCAACACGTGCATGTGCCATGTCATAAGCCCAGACTTGTCGTCCGAATGACGCTTTGAAGGTGTCGGTAGTGTCCAGTTCCAGACATTCATGGAATAAGACTGTGCTTCGACAGGCCTGGCCTGAGCGCCGTCGAAGGGCCTGGCCTGAGCGCCGTCGAAGGGCCTGGCCTGAGCGCCGTCGAAGGGCCTGGCCTGAGCGCCGTCGAAGGG
>JACRLS010000039.1:4063-5611 GCA_016235225.1 Nitrospirota bacterium
CCTGGCCTGAGCGCCGTCGAAGGGCCTGGCCTGAGCGCCGTCGAAGGGCCTGGCCTGAGCGCCGTCGAAGGGCCTGGCCTGAGCGCCGTCGAAGGGCCTGGCCTGAGCGCCGTCGAAGGGCCTGCCCTGAGCTTTGTCGAAGGGCTCAGCACGAACGGAAAGCAATCAAATAGGGGGCGCTTCCGGGTTCTCCGTGGGTCTGCCCGCCGTGCCTGCCGGCCGGTAGGCGGCCATACAGGCGGGTCAACTCCTGTTTGTCATTCCCGTGGAAACGGGAATCCAGTCTTTCCAAGTAGTTGCATGATCTCTGGATTCCCGCTTGCGCGGGAATGACGTGAGGCGCGGGAATGACGTGAGGCGCGGCCATGACGCGGCATCCTGACACCTGCCAGAGGGAGCAGAGAAATCCCTCTACCCATGCTAAACCCGGAAGCAATCAAATAGGAGAGGACGAGAAGAGCCAATCTAATCCTTGTTGTGCCGATTCTTTCTCCAGCGCCATGCAGCAAAGCCCGCAAAGCCGGCCCCGAACAACAACAACGTGCCTGGGACGGAAACGGATCCATTCAGTCTGGTAACGGTGTTATTGTTATTCTGCCCTGGCGCGGTCTCGATACCATTGCCTGGAGGATTGTGGCCAGGCTGATGAGTCGCAAAGGCCTCCGTCCCCCATGGTCCCGCGGCCGCGACCAACACGAACGTGCTGACTGCCAATAAACGCGCAAATGACATCTTCATGACCTCTCTCCCTCCCTGATTGTAAAATGCCATACCGCGCTTACGCGCGGCAGCCTGACGGTGAACTTCTGACTCCCCCCTCACACGCCCACCCCACTCATGAAAACCCCTCCACGAACGTTCCAGCCCCTCCCTCGGATGCGCCGACTGAACAACATTGCCCACTTTGCCAATTCACGGCATGAGGCTACGCTGCGATACTTGGACGCTCGAATCCAAGGCACGCTGATTTCGCGCCCCCCGAATTTTCTCTTGTACTCGCCGCCACCCCCCATGTCATACCGCTGTATCCCCCGCGCCTTCCAATACCGCATCGCGTACCAGTGAATCGCTTCATTCGGACGATACCCTAGTGAAGCTCTCCAGCTTGCCCCCCCCCAGAAATACATGGTGCCGTTCATCGCCGGAAAGATCCCCGTTGCGATACATCGACCGGTGGGATCAACGGCACGGAGGAGCAGGAGGTGACTTGAATCGCCAAGGCTTCTGATCAGCTCGCGTACTCGGACGACGCTGTAGGGCGGAACAAGCGACTGTCTCCCGAACACTTCCTGAAGCTGAGCGTAATATTCATCGGCAAATCGGATATCGTGAATTTCCTCAACCGTCACGCCCGTTTTCTGCGCCTTCCGAATACAGCCCCGGCAGGCACTCGTCATGCCGGCCCACAAGTGTTCCTCGCGCTGAGTCAGGTCGATTTCGAAACTGGACAGGCGCCGACACTCCAGTTCCAGCTTATTCACCACGTCGATTGTGAGGTGTCGATCCATGATCTCGATGTGAGCGCAGCCCAGTTCCCCGAAAGCCCAC
>JACRLS010000040.1:0-3546 GCA_016235225.1 Nitrospirota bacterium
TGCCCTTTGGCAATCTTCACGCCGTAGCCTGCCGGAAAGCGGGCCTCGCTCATCTCGAGGCCCGCCCCGGCGAAAAACAGCGGCTCCTTCGCGCAGGACACGCTCTCCTTATCCTGGTTCATGAGCAGGATGTGATGGAGGTACTGGCGCGGGAGCGGAGTCCCGTCTTTGGTGAAGACCGCCGATCGAAACCCCACCATCGTCATATCCTCCGACAGGGAAAAGATATGCTTCGGCAGGCTGGCCGCCAGCTCGCCGTCATGCGCCGAGGGCAGGTCCACCGGCCCGAAGGTCACGGTGACCCTGTTCCCCTGATACGTCACCGTTGTTGTCGTCTGATTCACGAGCTGGGGTATTCCCTGCTCGCTGTGCGTGCCGGCCGCGAACGCCGGGCTGGTCAACACCAGGCCCACAAACAGGCTCACCCTCATCCAAACCTTTCTTCGCCTTCCATGCATGTCTGGTCTCCCTTCCCTACATCACCCGCGACCGCTCACGGGCACGAGTGTCAAAAAGACAAGCGACGGCCCACGCCTACTCATTGGCCGGCCTATGTTGAAGGTCCGGACCGAGAGAAGCGGTCGTTCCTGCTTCACCCTCTCGCGGCGCCTGACGGCTGGTCGCCGCCCGATGTTCCTCGCCGCGAATGAATTCCAGCGCACTGATCGTCGGTTCATAGAGGATCTGAATCGTGTTCCCGTCCGGGTCAGCCAGATAGAAGGAGTAGGCACCGTCCCGATGGCGTTTCTGGTGTTTCACAATCCTCACGCTGTTCTGCTCAATCCATTCCCACATCCGATCCACCGCCTGAGGAGACTCGACGACGAAGCCGAAGTGGTCCATGAACCGACCGCGCGGACCTGCATACTCCGCCAGCTCGGCCGCTGGAATCTGATGCAGCGCCAGATTGTCGGAGCCCGAGCTGAGATAGACATGGTCGGGATCGGGCTGCCAGACCACGCGCATCCCGAACAGATTCTCGTAAAAGGCTCGCGAACGAGACACGTCCATCACCCGGAGCGCCAGGTGTCTCAGCCCTCGAATCACTGGAGCGCTCATGCCCGGATTCCTCCCGCCGCCGAGATCCGCTCAGGAGCCCCCTTGGGTCTGGTGCGGACGGTGGCCGGCCCCATATCATCCCCTCTGCTTCGGATATCCTGACTCACGTGATCCACCTGAGCGTGATCTTCTCCGGAACCGGATGGGTGAGGTTGGGCACGCCGGCCAGTTTGTCCAGGTGATACTTCTGCAACCGGCGGTACCAGACCGCCAACTGGTCTGACTCCAGGCTCAAATTCATCGCGCTCTTGTGGCGATGTCCCTGCTCCTGGAGTTCAACGATGCGGCGGTCCTGCTGAAGAACCGTCCCGCCGATCAACCGCGCCAGCCACACCAGCGGAAACACCCCGCGGAGAAAATTCCAGCCCATCGTGAAGTCCAGGCGCGTGGAGTCCTCGCTGAGCGGCGTGACCACAACCATGATGGCCCCCCAGCGCGCGCCGACCTCGAACGTTTCGAGGTGAATCCCGGGCATGAGGAAATCAACCGTGGTCTTGGCCGGCGCGAGAGTCGGGGTCAGGACGCGAAAGACGATCGTGTTCGGAAGGAGCACGTTGGTGGACACGGTTCGAAAGCCCTGCGGGAGCCGCGTGAACTCTTTTTCCTTCGGCCTGGGGACATGCTGTTGGCGAAAGATACCGGGGTGGACGAATGGGACATGGGCCGGGTCAATGAAGTTGTCGACCGCGAAATCCATCCTGGACTTGACCGACATGGACATCCTCAGCATGGATATCGGACTGCCGTCTGCAGGGACCGGAAACGTCGGGGGCGGGGCCTCCGGTGTCGGGCATCGCTCGTTCCCCATATAGACCCAGACCCAGCCGTCTTGTTCCTGCACCGGATAGGATCGGACACCGGCCGACTTCGGGGCGGCGCCATTCCCCAGAACCGGCGCCTCCAGGCACGCGCCCGAGGCCGCAAATCGCCACCCGTGATACGGACACAGGATGGAATCACCGTCCAGCCTGCCGGACGAGAGGGGAACCCCCCTATGGGAGCACCGATCCTCCAGAGCCTGCACCGTTCCGGAACGATCGCGGAACAGGACGATCGGCTGATTCAACAGCGTCGTGGCCGTCAAGCGTCCGGGTCGCACGCGACGGCACTCAGCGGCAATGTACCAAAACCCTTCAAGCATGGGGTTACGCGGTTACTCTTCCCTTCCGCCGTGAAGTCGCCAGGCTCATGCGCACAGCCCCAAGGCTTGAAGCCGTTCCATGAAGGTCAGCGGGCTCGGGGCGATTCCGGCTTCGGTGGCCGCGACTTTGTACAATAGGGCCGGTTGCCTCCCGATGCTCCGAAAGATCCGGTCTCTCATGTAAGAGAGAAAGAGATTTTTCGTCTCCCACAGCCAGGCATATTCATCCGCGACGCACTGGAGCCGTTCCACAATAGGCCGCCTGAACTGCTCGTAGAGTTTGAGACGGCGGGCCGAAAAATTCTCGGCGCCGGTACGGGGATCTTGCAAGGCATCGGCCAGGACCCTGGCATCCTCCATGGCTTGGAAACTTCCCTGGGCGACATGGGGATGGCAGGCGTGGGCCGCGTCTCCCATGAACGCAGCGCCGTCGATGACCCATGTTCCCAGTCGCACGCGAACAGGAGCCTGCCATGAGACCTGGTCCCACCCGACAACGGCGCTCACTGGCTCGGCTAATTCCGGCCGAATGGCCGCGATTCGATCTTTCAGGCTCTTCAACAAGGGACCGTCCCTCTCCTGCGCTCGGTCTGCCGGAACCATGAAGAGGAGACAGAGTTGAGATTTCGAGCAGGGGAAGCAGCCCAGGATTTCCCCTCGTCCTAAATCATAGTGAACCGTCTGATCGACCTTCATCGAGTCCGGACAGGTCACCAGCATGCCGACAAAGGCGTTCGGATAGCGCTTGACGTGGGTGGTGATGCCCGCCATAGCCCGCAGCCTCGACGCACTCCCGTCCGCGCCGATGGTAACGGGCGCGCGAAATTCCCGCTCCTCCCCGTTTTCGATCGCCTTGGCTCCGACAATCCGGTATCCGCGCCGCAGGACTCCCGTCAGGCAAGCCCCCCAATGGATCTGTACCCCAGGATGGTCCTGCAGACCGTCCAGGAACGCGCGACGGCTCTGCTGCGGCAACGCGATGAGCGCGTAGGGGTAGGGGTGGTTCAGAGCACGATAATCCACCCGACACAACGGCCTTCCCCCAATCCGACGGAAGTGAAACGTCTCCACCCGCGTCACATCCTGCTTGTACAGATGCGCGAAGAGGCCCAGCTCATCAAGAGCTTGTAGTCCTGCCGGCTGGATGATTTCCGGTCGACGCCTCGGCGGGACAGACACCTGTTCCTGAAGGATCCTCACCTGCCAGCCCTTCCGGGCAAGTCGAATCGCCAGGCTGAGTCCTCCAACTCCCGCCCCGACAATCAGCACATCGCTGGTGTAAGCCACGCTCATGCGTCGACCGCCTCGCACACGCCCGGGCAAGGAGTCTCATCGGCGGCACACGA
>JACRLS010000040.1:3593-9940 GCA_016235225.1 Nitrospirota bacterium
CGCGACGATCCTCGCGCCATCGTACTGAGGAATCGGCAGTCTCGGGGGAAGCTCTTGGCAAGATCGTCCGAATATCCGAACAACGGACAGGCTCGGCTGTCGACCACCACACGCGCGAGATCCTCCCATTCCATCCGAGGAATACGGACATTGTGATAGAGGCTCAGACGCCCGTTCCCGAGGTCGTATACCAGCACCAGCGCATTGTGTTGAGCCTGCTCCTCAAGGAGCAGCAAGGCCCTCAGCAGCATGAGTCGGTCGTCCGCCCGACTCGCGCCATCGTCAACGAAGATCACAACCGCCG
Source organism: Nitrospirota bacterium (assembly GCA_016235225.1). GTDB lineage: Bacteria > Nitrospirota > Nitrospiria > Nitrospirales > Nitrospiraceae > RSF151. The sequence continues at coordinate 3,898 of JACRLS010000040.1, forward strand.
GACGGAGACGCGTGAGCGCACGGAGACCTTCAGAGAGATCCCCGACCACCGTCGTGGGAAGCCCGGTGTGACGGCCGGCCAGCAGCGATCTCAACGACCGCCCCGCTGACTCATTTCGGGAGATGACCAATATACGCCGTCTCATCTTCATAGCTCTCAGCGATCAGCAACTCTCGCGTGGTGCGTCCGTTGCGTCTCTTGCGTCAAGAGCGTCTATTGAGTTGATTGAATCTCTCGAGTCTCGACGCAAGCAAGAGACGCAACGACTCAATAGACACAAGAGACGCGCTCAGTGCTGGTGCTCCGCCTTCGGCTCCGGTTTTGGACCTGATTCCGCAGGGGCAGGGGCTTCCGGCCGTTGCAGCTCTTCGATGCGCATCCGCGCATCCTCTACCAGCGTCGCATGCTCAGGCCCCGCGAACTCCAGAAACTTTCGGTAATTCTCAATCGCTTTGTCGATGGTGTGGACGCCGTCGTATAAGATCGCCCTGTTGAAGTAGGCGCGCGGATACCGAGGATCGATCTCGATCGCCTTCTGCCACATCTCCAGCGCCTCTTGAAACTTCTGCAGCCCGTAGTAGCAGTTCCCGATGCTGTTATGGCCGATTGGCGAATTGGGCGACCGTTTGACCACTTCTTGATAGAACCCCAGCGCCTCCTCGAGCCGATTCTGATCGAAATGCAGGTTGCCGAGACCCTGGTAGGCCTCGACCAAATTCGGATCGTGTTCGAGCGCCAAACGATACAACGCGATCGCCTTGTCCGGCCGTCCCGCCTCATGGTTGATCTGGCCTAACGCCAGGTAGGCGGGCGCAAAGTCGGGTTTCACTCGAATGGCCGTGACATAGGCGTCGGTCGCGGCTCGGACCTTTCCGTTCTTGGCTTCCTCGCGACCCTTCGCCACAAGGGACGCCGCTTCCTCGGCCGGTGAGGCAGGCGTGAGAACCGCCCATGCATCCGAGTCACCAGCCTGCCAGGCCGACAGCAGGCACACCGCTGCGATCACCCAGGCCCGCACGCAATGGCTCCACGGAACCACCGGGTCATTGATCCATTGATGCGATGATTCGATCGGCAATGATCCAATCGTCCAATCTTGCTCAGCCATTGCGCGCCTCCACCCGCCGCGCCCGGTTGTTGTTCGGCTCCACGATCAGGAGCCGCCCTTGCGGATCAACCGCCACACCCGTTGGAAAAGCGAGGCTGGCTTTCGCCGCAGGGCCATTATCGCCGGAGAATCCACGTTGGCCTGACCCGGCGATGGTCGTCATGATCCCGCTCTTGACATCCACCTTCCGTACCCGGTCGTTCCCGGCGTCGGCAATGTACACATTGCCGGCCCCGTCGAGCGCCACGGCGGACGGCTGATTCAGACAGGCCTCTTTGGCCGGCCCTCCGTCCCCACAGTATTGGTTGACGCCCTTGCCGGCGACGATCGTCACCTTGCGAGTCGCAAGCTCCACCTTCTTGATGCGATTCAGAAAGGAATCGGCCACATAGAGGCTGCCTTTGCCGTCATAGGTCAATCCCACAGGCGCCACAAAGAGCCCCCTGATCGTCGGAGTCCCCGTAGGGTCTGTCTTCGCCCCGGGTGTCCCTTCGCCCACCACGCTCGAGATGACGCCGGTTTTCTTGTCCACTCTCCGGATGCCGCCGTTCTCAGAATCCGCGATGTACAGATTTCCTTCCTCATCCACGGCAACAGACGTCGGGTAAGACAGCAACGCGCTCAATGCCGGACCGTTGTCTCCACCGAGTCCCCGCATCCCCTGCCCGGCGACGGACGTGATGATCCCGGTCCTGGCATCAACCCGGCGAATCCGGTGGTTGCGCGCATCCGCGATGAAGAGATGGCCCTCCCGATCCGCTGCCAATCCCATGGGAAACGCGATGCTCGCCTTCACAGCCGGCCCGCCGTCTCCGCTATAGTCCCGCGTCCCGTTGCCGGCCACGGTTGTGATCGTGCCGGTGGCGGCATCGATTTTCCGCACTCGATTGTTCGTGGAATCCGAAATGTACACGTTGCCGGCCGCATCGACTGCAATCCCACGGGGATTGCTCAGACCCGCCGCCAACGCGGCGCCGCCATCGCCCTTAAAGTCCGGCGCCCCCGTCCCGGCGACCGTCGTAATCACTGCCTTGCCGCTTTTGGCATCGGATTTGTCGACCGCCCCAGTCGCGGGCGTCCATCCGACCGCCGCTCCAAGACACAATGCCAACGCTGCTATAGCACGGATTGTCCGATTCATAATTGGCCTCCCATGAACGAAGGCTGAGGCTCAGGCTCAGGAAAACCTCGCCTCTTCCCCTTCACCTCAACCTGAGCCTTAGCCTGCCTAATGCACATGCGCGTAACTCACTTTGAATATGTTCGCCTCCGTGGGCGCCAGGGACGACTGGCCTGCCGGCGTTCGCACGACAACCAGCCGCGGCCCCAACGGTGCATGGTTCAAAATCGTGACTTTCACTGTCGCGATGGTCCCTTCACTGTTCACGACCGGCGAGTCCACCGTTGCAATGCCCGTCCCCGGGTAGAACCGCACCTCCGAGGCGCCGGTGAGATTGCGCCCCTCCACCGTCAGCGAGAACACGAGGTTGCGCCCCTCCACGGTGAGCGAGAGCACCCACCCGGATGGTCCCCAGGTCGGTGAAATCGCCGTGATCTCCGGGACGTCCTGCACCGCTTCGCCGGCAACGGGCGCCGGAGGACCTCCTCCCTGTCCATTCGTTCCTTCATCCGCGCCGGCCCCTTGGGCGCCGATCCCCAACATCGCCAGCCCGACCACACCCGCCGCAATCCAACTCCACAATCTACCCATCGGAACGCTCATTGTTCCCATGGCCTTTCACCTCGTGATTATCGTCGTCGTTCGTATCTCGCAGCACCCGGGGACAGGCACCGCGAAGCGCGGAGCCAGTCCCCTCCGCTTCTTCCTTCTCGCTTCCCCCGTTTCACGCCTCACGTTTCACGCGTCACGTCTTCTCAGTGCGCCCCTTCTTTCTGCGTCACGCTCTCGATCTTGTCGGCGAGTTTCTCCGCGAGGGCGGGATCCGTTCCGGCCAAAATGTCCAAGTGTTCCCTGGCTCGCTTCACATCACCGGCCCCCTGATAGAGATAGGCCACGGCCAAGTTGTACCGGGCACCGGAATGATTCGGATTCCAGGACAGCGTTTTCTGGAACGACTCCATCGCCAGCGCGTTGTAATCGGTCAGCTCCGGGGTGGGCAGATCAGCGAGCCCGACCATGCTCTTGCGCCCATACGCCAGGCCTAAGTTATAGTGGCCCTCGACGTTCCGGGGATCAATCGTCGTGATCTCACGAAATTGCCGGATCGCCTCGTCCAAATCCCCCTTCTTGTCGGCCAGGAACCCCAATCCGAAGCGGGCCGTCAGGTTCTTGGGGTCGGTCTGGATGGTCGCTCGATACTGTCCGGTCGCCATGTCATCCAGCTTGCGCTTCTGGTAGATGAGTCCGAGGCGGACATGCGCCTCCGCCAGATCCGGCTGCAGTTTCAGCGTCTCGATGAATTCATGGATCGCCAGTTCGTCGTCTCCCTTCTGGCTGGCCACGAGGCCCATTGCCAGATGAGGTTCATGATCCTTGGGGCGCAGATCAGCCGCTTTCGCGAGCCTGACCATGGCGTCGTCCCATCGCTCACGCTCACCGAGCAGCACACCCAAGTTGTACTGCGCTTCGGCGTGATCGGGTTGAAGCCACACCACCGCCTCAAACAGCTCGATGGCGCGGTCCACCTGTCCGCGTTCGCTGGCCAGCACGCCCTGGACGAAATAATCGCTCTGGCTCCCGGTCTCCGGCTCGGCGGCGGCGCCAAGTCCTACTCCACTCAGCAGCCCCAGACTGACACACAGACTGATCAGGATTCTCACGGCTCCCCCCTTACTTGGCCAGTTAAAGGGGGGAAGGAAAGTCAAGGAGGCCGTCCGAGAAGCTTCCCTTCCCCCGGAAGAGGTGGCACATTCGCCCCTTCCCATCAAAGAAAGCTTGAGGTTGAGGTTAAGGTTAAGGTTGAGAGAAACCTGGCTCTCTTTCATGATCTCTCCATGACTTCCTTAACCTGAGCCTGAGCCTCAGCCTCAACCTGTTTCACCCGGCACCCTTGCCGAGTGCCTCTCCGCCGGAACTCTTCGTTGATCGAATGGATCACTTGCAATTTCGTCACCCCCCAGTGGGGGGCCACCACATAGGGTTCGGCGACTTCCCCGGTCACGCGCTGCACGACCACCGAGGATGGAATTCGTTCCAGGAAATCGCACACGAGTCCGATGTACTCGCGCAGCCTAAGCACTCGGATTGCAGAGCGACGATACGAGCGCTCCAGCTCCGTCCCCGTGGTCACATAGAGGTGGTGTAGCTTCAATCCCTCGACGGCGAGCTGCGCCAAGCGGTCGGCCGTGACCAGCATCATGTCCCGTGTCTCACCGGGAAGACCCAGGATCGCATGGGCGCACACGCGCAACGCTCGCTGTTGCGCTCGCCGCACCGCATCGAGAAACTGGGCATAGGTATGGCGTCTGTTCAGCCGGCGAAGCGTCACGTCGTGGCTGCTCTGCAGTCCGAGCTCCAGCCAGAGATGTGTCCGGCCGGCATACTCCTTCAAGAGATCCAGGACCGGATCGGGCACACAGTCGGGCCTGGTGCCGATCGCAAGCCCCACGACGTCGGGATGATCCATGGCCTGGTCATACACCCGGCGTAACTGCTCCAACGATCCATAGGTATTCGTGTAGGCCTGGAAATAGACGATGAACTTATGACCAGCCAGGCGTTCCCGGTAAAACCGGATACCGTCCTCGATCTGACTCGCGACACTCGTGCGCGCCTGCCGCGAGTTCGAACTGAAACTGGCGTTGTTGCAGAAGACACAACCCCCGCGGCCCGCGGCCCCATCGCGGTTGGGACAGGTGAATCCCGCATCAACGGCAATCTTAAACACCCGGTAGGGAAATTGATCCCTCAAGTACCGCCCACCGGAATAATACAGTTGGGCCGACTCCGCCATGGTCTCAAACCTCACAAGGTTCAGGTTCAGGTCAAGGCTGAGAAATGATGCGCTACTTTCCTTAACCTTACCCTCAGTCTCAACCTTCCTTGCCTGCCGCACGCAGGCACTGCCATGCATACACGGCGATCAGCGTGCCGACGGCCGACAGGTACAGCCCACCGAAGGGAATAAAGAACCATCGCTCGGCCAGCACGAAGGCGGCGGCCTTGCCTTGTGCGGGCAACGCCAGCGCCACCGTCAACCAGCCGAAGGGATACACCAACCCCAGTATCGTCCAGCCCATTAAGAATGTCCGCATACGGTCACCGACTTGGATATTCGCAATCACCGTCACCAGTGCGAGCGTCACCAGCGCCAGCCCGTGTGTGTGGACATGGAACGTATGCAACCGAGCCAGAACCTCCTGCGCGATCCCCTCGACGATACTCTGGTCCACATCGCTGAGACCGGTCAGTTGGTGCACGGCCGGATGCGCTTGCGCGGCTTCGGCCGCCGCCGCCAGGATCTGATTGCGAAACCCGCCTTGCAGCGCTCCCGTCAGCTCACCCCATCCAAAGAGAAGCAGGCAGGCGAGCACCGCAAGGGCGGGCGGAGCTTTCACCACCGCGCCTTCCGCTGTACTTCGCGCCCTCATGCTCCGCCCCCCTTAGCCGACACCAGGACCGTTCCAAGCTGTCCGCCCACCAGTTGATCCTGGAAACCCTGAAAGAGGCCCGCGAGAAACTCACCTCGCAGCGCCCGCAAACCGGCGGCATCGCCCCGTGTCACCGCCACCGCCATTCGGTCCAGCAACCGGTCCAGCGCTTTGATCTGCTGCGGAGCCCGGAACTTGAGCAGCCGCTCGAACATGTGCGAGAAATAGTCATGCGCGACCGCCAACACTGCGGCCTTGGTTTCAAGGCGCGCGTCGGCGGCCTGCATGAGCAACTCCAGCCGGTCCAACTTTTCCAGAATCAGGAGGAAGGAGAGGGAGTAGAGCACCCGCTGGAGATGAGGCACGTCTTTTTGATCCAGCGCG
>JACRLS010000237.1:0-10428 GCA_016235225.1 Nitrospirota bacterium
CCGCCTATATGAACAATCCGGCGTCCATGTTCGGGCACACCTTCTTGCGCCTTGACCAGAGGGGCCAAACCGAGCAGACGCGGCTGCTGGCCTACACCATCAACTATGCCGCCGAGGTGCCGGCTGACGCAGGCCTTGAATACGCCTACAATGGGCTTTTCGGCGGGTATCAGGGCTATTTCTCCACCATTCCCTACTACATCAAGGTCCGTGAGTATCGAGACATTGAGAATCGCGATATCTGGGAGTATCGACTCAACTTGTCGGAGCCGCAGATTCGACGCCTGCTCCTGCACGCCTGGGAACTCGGGAATGCTTCCTTTGACTACTATTTTTTCAAAGAAAACTGTTCCTACCATCTTCTGTCGCTCCTCGAAGCCGCCCGGCCCGAGTTGCAGCTCACTGATCGATTCACATTCTGGACGGTTCCCTCAGACACCCTGCGAGCTCTCATTGAACAACAAGGTCTCGTGGGTCATGTCGCCTATCGGCCGTCGCGGAGCACGGTCATCAAGCACAAGCGCGCCACGTTATCCGCCGAGGAAGACCAGTGGTTGCGGCGGCTGATAGCTGATCAGGGCCTCGCCCGCGCTGCTGACTTCGGACAACTGCCTCCTCCACGGCAGGCGTTCCTGCTGGACGTGGCTTCCGACTATCTCTTGTACAAGAGTGAAACGGACCGTGAGCAGGCCGCATCCTTCAAGGCGGGCAACCAGCAGATCCTGATGGCTCGCAGCGCCCTACGGATTCCCTCGCCGCCGTTTTCCATCCAGCCAAGCGGGGGCTCTCCTGAGCAGGGCCATGAGAAATCACGCGCGGGCATCGGTATCGGCTGGCGCCAGAACGAGTTGTTCGAAGAAGTGAATGTGAGGCTCGCCTATCATGACCTCCTTGATCCGGAGGCCGGCTATACGCCCAATGCACAGATCGAGCTCCTGGGGCTGGCCGTCCGCCACTATGAGCGTCGCGATCAGGTCCGACTCGAGCGGTTCACATTCGCCAACGTACTGTCGCTCTCACCCGTGGATCGACTCTCCTTCAGCCCGTCCTGGAAAGTCAGTGCGGGCCTTCAGACCGTGCGGCAGGAGCGCGCCGGTGTGAGTTGCCGGTATTGCCGGAACGGCAACTTTAGCGGGGGCCCCGGCCTCGCCGTACAGACCGACTTCCTGCGCCGGGAAGTCTGGTTCGGGTTTGCAGAGGTGGATGTGAACGTCAGCCCGGCCTTTGCCTATGATCATCGGGCCGGCGGAGGCGGTACGCTCGGACTCTATGCGGATCTGAGTGAACGCTGGCGGGTGCTGGCCTCCACGACCTATCTGCACTATCCGCTCGGGGAGCGGTCAGACGATTGGCGGGCATCTGTGCAACAGCGGGTCACTCTTCACAAGAATCTTGCGATTCGAGGAGACTTCAATCATCGGCGCCATGACAACGAGGCCTTGCTGACTCTCCACGCCTATTTCTGAATCACGCGCTTCAACAGCGTGATCATCCACCGGGGCAGCCTCTGTTTCGTCGCTTGAATCAGCCGTCCCATGACATCTGTCGTGTCAGCCGCGTAATAGTCTCGACTCCAGGCGTGCACGGCCAGTTCCCGGAGCAGCGCCTCGCTGAGACGTCGCCCATCCGATACGGCGACGTTCTCGCGCACATGGGCCACGGTGCGCATGCCGGCCAGTACGGTCGTCACGGGGGCCGGTGCCAAGCAATACCGGAGCGCGAGCTCAGGCACTGTGCGGGCTTCCGATCCCAACAGCGACCGTAGTCCTTGTACCCGACGGCTCACCTCAGCCTTTCTATTCCCCCCGAAATACGAATTTCGGAAGTCCCAGCGGGGAAACGTCGTGGTGGGCGTCACCTGCCCGGTCAATCCCCCTTCATCGAATGGACAGCGCACGAGCACACCCACCTGGTGACGGTCGCACGCTTGAAACAGCCGCTGAGCCGCCGATTGGTCGAAAATGTTGTAGATGACCTGGACCGCATCGATCAGCCCGCTTGTCACCAGACGGAGGCCGGAGTCGGGGTCGTGATTATTGAGCGAGACACCGATCGCCCGGATTTTCCCCTGGTCTTTCAATTTACGGAGCGTGTCCAGCCAACTCAGGTCCTCGAACCACTCATCCCGCCAGGCATGTAGTTGCTGGAGATCGATCCACTCTCGCCTCAGGCTCTTGAGACTTCGCTCCGTACACGAGATGAGGTGATCATCCGGGAAGAAATCCCGGAGGCGATTGCCCTTCCGAACCGACGAGGAGACCGGCGGGATTTTCGTGGCCACATAGATGGGTTCCCGGCTCGCCTGCGCCGCATCCCCGATCAGCATCTCGCTATGTCCCTCGCCATACATCAGGGCGGTATCAAAGAAGTTGATCCCCCGATCTACGGCTTCATGCAACGCCGCCCGGGATTCGTCGTCTCTTGCGCCGATCCATCCGGCGCCACCGATGCCCCAGGCTCCGAATCCGATCTCTGATACCCGGAATCCCGTTCGTCCCAGCGTTCGATACTGCATGCCCAGGTTCCTCAGACATTCAGGGATGATGAAGTGGCGCCGAGCCGGCGCCGAGAAATCAGCCCCTCATCCGCATGTCGAGGTCGCGGAATCGGAGCTTCTCCTTGCCAAGTATATTCATCCGTCTATAATGACCTAATCAACCGGGCGCTGTCGCCACCCGCACCCAGGCCGGGACCCATTGCAATCCTGGAGCAATGGGTGCCCAGCGGCGAATCGGGGTGCCCATTGCTCTTCTGTTGCAATGGGCCAAAGCAGCAGAAGCGCTCATGAATAATGCGCGCTAGGAGGAGCACGATGCCTCAGCCGCTCAGCTCAGGCACAGCCGGCACCGAAACCATCTTGCTTGTTGAGGATGAGCCGGAAGTCCTGGCCGTCGCCAAAGACATGTTGGAGGAATGCGGCTATCACGTCATTAAGGCCGATTCCCCATCGGTGGCGCTCGACCTAGCCAAACAACGGGGCCCGAAGATTCACCTGCTCATTACCGATGTGATCATGCCGAACATCACCGGCCCGGAGCTTGCCGGTCAGGTGACCACGCTTCGACCCGGCGTGAAAGTCCTGTACGTATCGGGCCGAATCGGCAGTACCGTGGTCCGAGACGGAGCCGTCATACCCGGCGCCGCCCTCCTGCATAAACCCTTTACGACCGACGATCTCGCGCGGAAGGTTCGTGAAGTCCTCGATTCTCCCTGCTGGCCCGCCTAGGTGTAAAAGGTCCCGGAACTCCTTCGCCTGTAAAAACAGGAGGGGGCGAGCCCGGCCGGGCTCGCCGCCTTTTCCTTTGAACCTCTGACCTTTGGGTTATGAGCCCAACGAGCTACCGGGCTGCTCCACCCCGCAGGCGGATACTACGCAATCGGTTCCGACGATGTCAAGGCGACCGCCCTGGGAGGCTGTACGCATTGATTTCATGCGGTCGGCATGTTAAAGGACCGCCATGCGCATCGTGTTTATGGGCACACCGGATTTTGCGGTCCCGTCACTTGAGGCCCTCTTGCAGTCGGATGATACGGTCGTGGGAGTGGTGACCCAGCCGGATCGACCGAAGGGACGTGGTCAGACCCTGACCCCCTCGCCCATCAAAGTGTCGGCACAGCAGCACGGGATTCCAATCCTGCAGCCTGAAAAAATGAAGGATCCTGTTTTTCTCGACGCTCTGCGTGCCTGGCAACCAGACCTGATCGCCGTCACGGCCTTCGGCCGAATTCTTCCCAAGGTCATTTTGGAATTGCCTCCCCGCGGCTGTGTCAACGTTCACGGATCGCTGCTCCCGAAATATCGGGGCGCGGCGCCGATCCAGTGGGCCATTATCAACGGGGAGCGGGAAACGGGCATCACCACCATGCTGATGGACGAGGGCATGGACACCGGCGCCATGTTGCTTCAGGAACGGGTGCCCATCACCCCGGAGGAGACCGCCGGCTCGCTGGCCGACACACTCGCCCCGGTCGGCGGGGCGCTGCTCGCGGAGACGATTCGGCAACTGAAAGCGGGACTCCTTGTTCCCCAACCTCAGGACCATGCCAAGGCGACGATGGCGCCGATTCTGAAGAAAGAAGACGGCCTGATCGACTGGCGTCTGCCGGCCACCGTGATCGCCAATCGAGTGCGGGGACTCTCTCCCTGGCCGGGCGCCTATACCTATGCCGGGCAGGACCGGTGGCTCTTGTGGCGCACGTCCGCCACGGACTTGTCCTCGAATCATGCACCGCCCGGCACAATCGTGGCGGTTCGGACCAATGCACTGCTGGCGGCGACTGGAGACCGGCTGCTGGCGATCACTGAGTTCCAGCCGGCGAACAGCCGTCGCATGACGGCCATGCAGTTTCTCGCCGGACATGCGCCACCCGTCGGCACCAGGTTGTCCTCGCCCGCCCCGGGTGCCTCCCCTGCCTGATGGCGTGAGGGTCTTCTGGCTTCTCTGATGCGCTCGTCTTCGCCCCCGCACGGCTCCCCTCAGGCAGATCCCCGACAGATCGCCCTCACGATCCTGCATACCCTCGAACAGACGCAGGCAATGGCCGATGACGTGATCGCTCAGGCGTTCCAGGACACGACACTCAACCGTCGCGATCGCGCCCTGGTCATGGAGGTCGTCTACGGCGTGCTCCGACACCGCAGCGCGCTGGACTGGCGCCTCAACCGGCATGCCGCAAAATCTGTTGATCGACTCCCGGCGCTGGTCCGATCTATTCTGCGGCTCGGGGCTTATCAATTGTCCGAGCTCACGAGGATTCCGCCTCATGCGGTCATCGACACGGCGGTGACCCTCGCCAAACGGGTCCGGCGCGGTCCGGACGGCCACTGGGGGGGATTCGTGAATGCGGTTTTGCGGGCCGTGAGCCGAGAGCCGAAGCCGCCATGGCCAGATCCGGTCGATGATCCTTCGTTCGCCCTCGCGGTCCGCTACTCCTGCCCGGCCTGGCTGGTCACACGCTGGGTCCAGGCCTTCGGAGTCCCGGAGGCCGAACGGCTCTGCGACCAGACCCTGGAAACCCCGCCCCTCACGCTCCGCGCGAATACCCTGCGCACGACCCGTGTCCAACTGGCCGACTCCTTGCGCAACGCAGGCCGTGAGTTCCAGCTCTGCAAGGTCAGCCCAGTCGGTCTGCATGTCACCAAGCAAGGGCCGGTGACTGAGCTGCCAGGCTACGTCGAGGGGCACTTCTATGTGGAGGATGAGGCGGCTCAGCTCATTCCTCTGCTGCTGGACCCGCAGCCGGGCGAACGCGTACTCGATGCCTGCGCCGCTCCAGGAGGGAAAACTACGCACCTTGCTACGCTCATGCAGAACCGAGGGACCGTCGTGGCGGTCGATCGGGACCCTGCTCGCCTCGCCCGAGTCCATGAGAACGCCCGTCGTTTGGGAATCTCCATCATCGATGCCGTGGAAGCCGATCTGGCACAGGGAAGATCCGGCGCCTCGAGCATTGACCGCGCGGCCGCCCTGCAATCACGCTTTGACCGGGTGCTGGTCGATGCACCCTGCAGTGCGCTGGGTGTCTTGCGGAGACATCCTGAGGCAAAATGGAGAAAAGCCCCGGATCTGATCGGCGAGGCGCAAGCCTTACAATTGGCGATCCTGGATCAGGCCGCCTGTCTCTTGCGAGCCGGCGGAGTGATGGTCTATAGTACCTGCTCCACTGAGCCGGACGAGAACGAGCGGGTGGTGGACCTGTTTTGTCAGACCCACCCTGAGTTTTCCCGGGAACGAGTGACCCCTTGGCTTCCTCCGAATGGCGTGGGGCTGGTCACCGCGCGAGGCGAGTTCTCGACTCGTCTGAATTGCTTCTCCATGGACGTGTTTTTTGCAGCCCGGTTGAGAAAGGCACCAGCATGAGTCGATCGCCCGTTCGTGTCGCCCCATCCCTCCTGTCTGCGGATTTTGCCCGCCTGGCGGACGAAATTGCCCGCGTCGAACGCGGAGGAGCGGACTGGCTGCACGTCGACGTGATGGACGGACATTTCGTCCCGAATGTGACCGTGGGACCGCCGATCGTCGAGTCCATCCGCAAGGTCACGAAGCTCCCGCTGGATGTCCATTTAATGATGACGAATCCAGACCAGTTCATTGAAGCGTTTGCGGAGGCGGGCGCTGACTACCTGACGGTCCACGTCGAGGCCTGCCCCCACTTGCACCGGACGCTTCATTTCATCAAGCAGAAGGGGGTCAAGGCGGGGGTGACGATGAATCCCGCCACGCCGCTTCTGTCCGTCGAGGAGTGCCTGGCGGATGCCGACTTGCTCCTGATCATGTCGGTGAACCCGGGGTTCGGCGGGCAGCAGTTTATCCCTGCCGTGTTGGACAAGATACGACGGGCACGGACGATGATCGATCGGACCGGGAACCGTGCGGTGCTGGAAGTCGATGGGGGCATCAAGGCGAACAACGCCGCCGAGATTATCCAGGCCGGCGCCGATGTGCTGGTGGCCGGGTCAGCCATTTTTGCGAGCGAGGATTACGCCGCGTCCATCCACGCGCTGCGCCAGGCCGGCCAGGCCCACAGCCGGTCGGGAGCGTCTCCCCGCCGAGTCGCCAGGGGATAAATGGCCCACGTGGACCCGTCAGCCATGCTCGACAGCCTGCACCCCCTGGAGGTGAAGGTGCTCACTGCCTTCACGAAGACGCTCGAGAAGGGCCCGCTGCGCGAGGAACACATCGCGCAGGCCTCCGGCCTTGAGCCCTCTCAGTTGAACATGGCGGTCGAGTGGCTGCTCGCCAAGGGTCTCATCCGGGTGGAATCAGAAACGCTGACGCCCATCGCGTCACTGACAAAAATCGGGGAACGATATTTCGAGAAATACTCGCCGATTGAGCGGATTCTGTCGACGGTCCGCGGCGCGGATCGCACCGGCAAGCGTCTGACCATCGGGGAGCTCCAAGCCAAAGAGGAACTCGGGCCCACGGAAGTCAGTTCGGCCATCGGCTGCCTCAAGAAAGAGGGGGCGCTGCGGGTGGTGCCAGGCGGCTTCGTCGAGGCGACCGGCATGCCGAGTCCCACGGCTGAAGCGTTGCGGGGCGCGCTCAAGGACCTGCATGGGACGCCCCGAGACCTCGCCAGCTTTCCCGAGGCCACGCGGGCTGTTATTGAACGGTATTCGGTCAAACGCGGCAATGCCAACGAGCCCTTTCGGATTGACGACCATGTCCAGCGCCACTACGGCCTCTCGGACAACGGTCAGACGGCAGCCGCTATGCTGGCTCGCGAAGGCCCTCCTCAAGACGTCTCGCCACTGACCCCTGAGCTGCTCAAAGACGGAGCCTGGCGAGGGGTCCGCTTTCGCAAGTACACCATCAGCCTGCGGCCGCCGCGAGTCTCCATGGGCCGGCGGCACCCTTATCGGGAATTTCTCGATCTGGTCAAGCGCAAGTTGGTCAGCATGGGTTTTCAGGAAATGCGCGGGCCGCTCGTCGAGACCGAATTCTGGAACATGGATGCGCTGTTCATGCCGCAGTTCCATCCGGCCCGGAATATTCACGATGTCTATTTTGTCAAAGAGCCCACGCACGCGACCCCGGTCGCGGAGCCCTTTCTGAGCCGGGTCGCCGCTGCGCATCAGAATGGAGGGACCACCGGCTCGACCGGGTGGCGCTACACCTATGACCGCGAACGTGCCCGTCGCCTGGTGCTCCGAAGCCAAGGCACGGCCGTGTCGGCCCGGACACTGGCCGCGACGCCTCAGATTCCCGGGAAGTACTTTTCGATCGCGCGCTGTTTCCGTTACGACCACGTCGATGCCACCCATGCCAGCGATTTTTTCCAGATCGAAGGGATTGTCCTGGCCCATGACATCAACTTCAAGATCCTCCTTGGATTGTTGGATCTCTTCGCCCGCGAGGTTGCGCAGGCCAAGGAGAGCAAGTTCCTGCCGGCGTATTTTCCCTTCACCGAGCCATCGGTGGAACTCCACGTGAAGCACCCGCGGTTGGGCTGGATTGAACTGGGAGGGGCCGGCCTCTTCCGCCCGGAGGTGACGAAACCGCTGGGGGTGGACGTTCCCGTCATCGCCTGGGGCCTCGGATTGGATCGCATGGCGATGGTGGCCTTGGGCCTTCACGATATCCGGGATCTGTTCTCTCCGGATCTCGATCGGATTCGCACGACGCCGGGGCGTTTCTAAAAACCGTGACGAGTATCGAGTAACGCGTGATGAGTTCGGAGGCTGCAGTCCATCAATCATGAAGTATTCCCTTCTGTTCGTCACTCGTCACCGGGACCCATTGCATTCTCCAGAGCAATGGGTTCCCTTCGTCACTTCGAGAGCGCGGATCGTACCTGCGCCACCTGGCGCTTCACGCGTCACGCTTCACGCTTCACGCGCGTAACCATGCCGACCGTTTCCGTCAATCTTCTCGATCTGCAGGGCCTGCTGGGCCGGGATCCGTCCGCCTCGACGCCTGAACAGATCGAGACGCTGCTCCCGCTCGTCAAAGGCGAGCTCAAGGACTGGGATTCCGCCAGCGGCGAACTGCGCATTGAACTGCAAGACAGCAACCGCCCGGACCTCTGGTGCGTAGAAGGGATCGCACGACAGATCCGCCTCAAGCGGACGACGGCCGCTCCCGCCTACCCGTTTTTTGCCGAGGGAGAACGACCGAAGCGGAAGGTCGTGGTGGCGCCAGGACTGGCGGAAGTCCGTCCCTATCTGGCGGCGTGCACCGCCGTCGGCTATCGAATGACCGACGCGGGATTGGCCCAGTTGATCCAGACCCAGGAAAAGCTTGCGGACATCTTCGGCCATAAGCGCCGGACCGTGTCGATCGGCATCTACCGGCTCAATCAGATTGTCTTTCCGGTGTCCTACACGCTCGTGGGCCCCGACGAAGCCCGGTTTGCGCCTTTGGGATTTTCAGAAAAGCTGACGCTCCGCGAGATTCTCAACGTCCACCCGAAGGGACAGGACTACGGAGGCATTCTGGCCGGCCACGAGCGGCTCCCGCTCTTGCGCGATGCCGAAGGGCAGATCTTGTCGTTCCCCCCGATCATCAACAGCCAACAGATCGGGGAAGTGGTCCCTGGAGATGACGCTCTGTTTGTGGAGGTGACCGGAACGGATCACCGGATGGTGGTGCTCACGCTGAATATCCTGGCCGTCAATCTCGCTGATCGCGGCGCAACAATTCAGCCGGTGCTGGTCGAGTATCCGACTGACACCGAGCTCGGTCAGGCCGTCAGAACTCCCCGGGATTTCGGCCGCTGTCACTCGATCCCCGCCGGGGCGATCGAGAGCGCCCTGGGCGAGACGCTCGATGCGGCCCAGATCCGTCAGGCTCTGCAGTCCTATGGGTACGAGCTGGGCCCTGAGCCGGACCCCTTGTCGGTCAAGCTGCCGCCCTACCGAAACGATCTCATGCATCTGGTGGACGTGGTGGAGGATGTGGCGATCAGCCGGGGCTATGGATCATTCACGCCCGTGATGCCGTCCCAGTTTACGGTGGGCAGCCTGTCTCCGCTCGAAGAATGTGCCGATCGCGTCCGTGATCTCATGGTCGGCATGGGCTTCCAGGAGATCATGTCGAACATTCTCTCCTCGCGGGCGGATCTGATCGACCGCATGCGCCTCACCGGCAGCGAATGGGACCGGCTGGTGGAGGTCGATAACGTCATGGTGCAGACCTATGCGTCTTTACGCCACGGGCTGCTCCCTTCGCTCCTTCGCGTGGAGGAATCATCCTCGCGTGCGTTCTATCCTCATCGAATCTTCGAGGTTGGAGAGGCCGGCCTGCCGGATCCCGGGGCTGAGTTGGGATCGCGGACCGTCACGATGCTGGCCGGCCTTGTCGCGCACGCCAAAGCCAACTTCTCAGAGATCCACTCCTGCCTGGATTTACTGATGTTCTATCTGGGATGCGCCTATACGCTCACCCCGTCGTCGCACCCGTCTTTCCTGGATGGCCGGGTCGGACGGATCGAAGTGGATGGCAATCCACTCGGGTATATCGGGGAAGTGCACCCGGAAGTCTTGGAACAGTGGCAGGTCTTGATGCCCTGTGCGGCATTCGAGTTGGAGTTGGATCCGCTGTTGAAACGAGAGTAGTCCGCCCGCAGAGAAACCGGGCGGCGACCAGAGGATCCGACCGCCGCCCGGCTAGTCGCGCTCAGCTCGTGGCCGTCGCCAACTGCTGTTTGGCGAGCGCGGCCAGCTGATCGAATCCCGCCGGATCCTTAATCGCCATATCTGACAGGACTTTTCGATCCAGCAGAATGTTCGCCTTTTTCAAGGCATTGATGAAGTGGCTGTAGGTCAGCCCACGCTGACGCACCGCTGCGCTCAGCCTCGTCACCCACAGTTGTCGGAAATTCCGCTTCCGCTTGCGCCGCTCCCGGTAGGCAAAAGTCTGCCCCTTATCAACAGACTCGGTTGCGCTTCGGAAAAGCCGGCTCTTGGCGCCATACTGCCCTTTG
>JACRLS010000237.1:10450-15298 GCA_016235225.1 Nitrospirota bacterium
TGCCTGGTCTTAAATCCGCCTTTTGCTCTTGTCATGGTTTACTCCTGAACTTAATTCGCCCTCAGGCGTCCGCCCTCGCTCTTCGCTGAAAGCTGATCATCGTCTGTTTAGAGACCTTCAGTTCTAGCTGTACGGCAACATCCGACGGAGTGAGAGCTGGTTGATGGCATCCACGGGAAGCTGCCCCTTAAGGCGTCGCTTGCGCGACCGTCCCTTGTCCGTCAAGAGATGCCGCCGGCCGGCGGCCCGCCGGACCAACTTGCCCCCGCCCGTCTTGGCAAACCGCTTTTTGGCTCCGCTATGCGACTTCATTTTCTGCCCTGCCATGCTCTGTTCCGTCCTTTCTTAGGCTTCCCCTGTCGGAGGGGCCGGATGTGACTGCCCGGATCCGGTCGATCCTTTCGGCGCCACGATCATGATCAGACTCCGTCCCTCCATCCGTGGCGCATACTCAATAATGCCGGTATCCACCAGTTGGGCGATCACCGAGTTCATCAGGCCACGTCCCATCTCCTGATTGGCCATCTCGCGCCCGCGGAAGGTGAGCGTGACCTTCGTCTTGTTCCCTTCGGCGAGAAAGCCTTTCATCTGGCGGATCTTGATCTCCAGATCGTGCTTGTCGGTCCTGGGTCTCAGTTTGATCTCTTTGACCTGCGTCGATTTTTGATGTCGCCGGCTCTGATGGTCCTTCTTGTTCAACTCATACTTATACTTGCCGAAGTCCATGATCTTACAGACCGGCGGGGCCGCATTGGGCGACACTTCAACCAGGTCATATCCTACCTCCTGCGCCCGCTTAAAGGCATCGGCCACGGGGACAATCCCTAACTGTTCTCCGTCCAGGCCGATGAGCCGAACTTCCCGGACACGAATCTCTCGGTTGACCCGAAGTTTAGGAACGATAGGACACCTCTCAGCTTAATGGTGACTGGGTCGGCACGGCCTTGTCCACATCGGCCTTCAGCAGGTCGAGTAGCGCCGGGACCGCCAGGGTCCCCATGCTGACTCCGCTTCGGCCACGTACCGATGCCGTTTTCTCCTGCATCTCGCGGTCGCCGACCACCAGCCTCCGCCCGATAGCCGGCTGCCGTGAGTTGCCCCACGAGCCACTGGGCATAGTCCCGGTGCTTGTCCGGGATGTTCAGGACCACGGCCTGGACCGGCGCGAGCCAGGTCGGGAAGGCGCCCGCATAGTGCTCGATGAGGATGCCGAAGAACCGCTCGATCGACCCCATCAGCGCGCGATGGATCATGATCGGTTGGTGGGCCTTTCCGTCGGCGCCTACATAGCTCAATCCGAACCGTTCCGGATTATTGAAATCCACCTGCACGGTGGAACATTGCCACGAACGTCCCAAGACATCCTTGATCTTAATGTCGATCTTGGGACCGTAGAAGACGCCCTCCCCCGGATCGATGCGATAGGCGACTCCACGACCCTTAAGAGCCGCATCGAGCCCCGCCGTGGCCACAATCCAGTTCTCCTCGGACCCCACAAATTTGTCAGGCCGCGTGGATAGGTAGACTTCAAAATCCGCAAATCCGAAAGTGCGGAGAATAAAAAACGTGAAATCCAGCACGCGGCTGACCTCTTCTTCGATCTGATCGGGCCGGCAGAAGAGATGCGCGTCATCCTGCGTAAACCCGCGCACCCGAAGCAGTCCGTGGAGCACGCCAGTGCGCTCATAGCGGTACACCGTCCCCAATTCCCCGTACCGGATCGGCAGGTCGCGATAGCTACGGAGGTGGGACTTGTAGATCATGATGTGGAAGGGGCAGTTCATAGGCTTTAGCTGATACTCGCTGGCCTCCACCTTCATGGACGCGAACATGTTGTCCCGGTAGTAGTCCACGTGCCCGCTTGTCTTCCAGAGGTCCAGCCGTGCCACATGGGGGGAGTAGACGAGCTCATAGCCCTGCTTGAGATGTTGTTCCCGCCAGAAGTTCTCGATCAACAGGCGGATCCGAGCGCCCTTCGGATGCCACAAAACCAGCCCGGGCCCGATCTCATCTTGAATCGTGATCAAGTCGAGCTCCTTGCCCAGCTTTCGATGGTCCCGGCGCTTGATCTCCTCCAACTTGGCCAAATAGGTGTCGAGTTCCTTCTGCGTGGGGAACGACGTTCCGTAGATACGCTGCAGCATGGGATTGCGCTCGTCACCCCGCCAGTAGGCACCCGCGCTGGTAAGGCGTTTGAGCGCCCCGATCTGACCGGTAGAGGCGATGTGCGGCCCGCGACAGAGATCGACAAACCCGCCCTGGTCATACAGCGAGACCGTATCATCCGGAATGGAGTCGATGATCTCCGCCTTATACTGCTCTCCCCGCTGCTTGAAAAACTCCATTGACCGCGAGGCCGCGCTTGATGATTTCCAGGGCCCGCGCCTCGATCTTTTCGAGATCTTCGGGAGTAAAGGGGCGGTCAAAGGCAAAGTCATAGTAGAAGCTGTCGTCTAGGGCAGGACCGATCGTGAGTTGGGCCGACGGGAACAGTTCTTTCACGGCCTGCGCCATGATGTGGGTGCTGCTGTGCCGGTATACTTCCCGACCTTCCGGAGAGTCGAAGCCGAGCGGCTCCAGCGAGGCATCGTCACCGAGGACCATCGATAGATCGACCGAGACCCCGCTCACCTTCGCTGCGACAAGATTCGCACCCGGCTTGTGGCCCAGCGCAGCCAGCGCTTCCCCGGCCGTCGTCCCGGCCGAGACGGCCTGCTGCCGTCCGTCCGGAAGTCTCACCTGAATCATCTTGTCGTTGACCACTGATGCCATGCTACCGATTCAACTCCGCATTCACGACTGCTCGTGTGATCTCTGGCGGGTTCGATCAATAACCCGCCGCCGCCCCGAAACGGCATGGTCGGGGCCCCGGCCGTGTTCACAGTCCTGTCGAGGAAGAAGGCAGACGAACAGCTTCTTCGCGTCCCGCAGCTACACGCGGGCACAGGAGGTTGGGAACGTGACACCAATGCCACTGGCCTGAGAGGCCAGTCAACAGTGGTAGGCGCGGACGGTCTTGAACCGTCGACCTCTACCGTGTCAAGGTAGCGCTCTCCCCCTGAGCTACGCGCGTAACAGGCACTTTGGAGGGCATCCTAATCAACCGCCGGGGGCTTGTCAAGGACAAGCCCCCGGCACAACCTGGCGGGTTTACTGGCTTTGGAGGCTACTTGACAGCGTGCTTGAGGGCTTTCCCTGCCGAGAACTTCGGTACGCGCATGGCAGGAATACGAAGGGCTTCGCCCGTTCGGGGGTTCCGCCCGGCCCGTGCTTTCCGCTTCGACACCTGGAAGGTTCCGAAATTGACCAGGCTCACCTTCCGCCCCTTCTTCAGGGACGTCGCCACGGCATCTGTAAAGGCCGTCAACGCCGTGCCGGCCGCCACCTTCGTAATCCCGGCGGTGGAGGCCATCTTCGCAATTAGTTCTTCTTTTGTCATCGTGCAATCCCTCCCTTTTGGATGATGATGGGTTGTGTGAGATCTGCCCTTGCCGCCGGCCGGAGCCGCCGGTCCATCCGGATCGATCTGCGCTACGCTTTGGTGGATGGCTCCCGTTTGACCGGAATCTTGAACTCTTTGATCTTTTTTCGCAAGGTGTTGCGGTTCATCCCCAGCAATTCAGCTGCCTGAATCTGGTTGCCATTGGTTTCCCGCAAGACCCGGATGATGAGAGGACGCTCAACGGCCTTGATCAAGGTCGCATGGAGGTTCCGGCCTGAGCCTTCCCGCATCGCCCGCACGAATTCTCCTATCTTGGACTCGAGAAAATCCTCCAAATCGATTGAACGCGCAGGCGGTGCTTTCGCCTGACCATTCGCACGATTCATCGACGAGACGACGCGCGGGGCGTCACGCAACATCGCTGAGGAGCCTGCCAACAGAAATGTCTGCTTCGGATCAATCAGGCGGTGGACCTCCGCCAGTTCCCCTGGGCGATCGCGACGGGTTTCAAGAATGACCCCGTGAAAGGCGCGCCTGGCTATCACTCGACTCATTGCCCGGACATCTTTGACGACTGTTAGATGGGCCGGCTCAACGGTCTCTTGGATGTGTGACTGGAGCCCCGAATCGCCGGTAAACAGCAGAAAGCTCGGAGTGGAAAGGCGAAGGGGCATGGGGGTACCGTTTAAGAAGAGGGCCGGATTATCCATGAAGGCGTCAATCCTGTCAATCAGGAAATGCGTTCCATCGGCGCCTGTCAAGGCGGCAACCGCAATGCCAGATCGCAAAGGATAAGAGCAACCCGGACCTCCTAGTGGGTCGGTAAGGTGTGTGAGAGAGTCTCGTCTTCTTGAAGAGCCAGGAATTCGTCGAGCCCTTCAATATATCCATCGATCAGACCAAGGCCGATCAGGATCCGTCTCATCAGGGGTGACAGACCGAACGGAGGTTCATAGTCCGAGAAGGTTATGTGTAGGATTTTTGAATCACTTTTGAGAGTCCACCCTCGAGTCAGCCTATGCTGAGCCGGCTCAACGTGTCCTAGCCAAGTCAGTTGTCTTGCTCGATTTCCCATAGTCATCACCTCGTAAGCGCTCGTGAATGAATATGAAATGACTCAACCCCACATGGCTTGAATCCCTGTAAGTCGGCTCACAGGGAGCAACGCTCATTACTTATCTGACAGCCACATTCCTTCTTGCAGCTTCCATCAAGTGTAGGCATCTGCATGCACTCACTGGCATCAACGATCCAAGAATCAGTCACTCGCCTTTTGGTATTGACGACGGCAAGTCCTAGATTTCGAGCGACCGGGCTTTGCATTTCACTAATCGTCTCAATGGCTTGAATAGTTCAGCCGCATGAATCCATGCGAAGATAGTAAGTTCACCCACCGGCGCGGCCGC
>JACRLS010000238.1 GCA_016235225.1 Nitrospirota bacterium
CCAGGTCCTGCTCAATCTGTTGCTCAACGCCGACCATGCGATGGGGGAAGGGGGGACGCTTCGGCTCGGCCTCACGTCCGCAGGCGACCGGGTCCTGCTGACGGTGTCGGATACCGGGCATGGGATTCCGAACAACCAGCTGTCAAAGATCTTTACCCCCTTCTTTACGACGAAGGAGGCGGGAAAAGGGACCGGCCTTGGACTTAGCGTGGTCCATGGGATCATCGAAGAGCATAAGGGGACGATCTCGGTTGAGAGTGAAGTGGGGAAAGGCACGACGTTTACAATCACGGTGCCGACTGCGAAAGCATGAACATGAAATGGTGTTCAGTGATCAGTTCTCAGTGAACAGTTGAAAGAAATGATGATCTTGCTCAGGTCTTATCCTCATGACTGTCCCCTGATTACTGTCCACGGCGGCCCCCTTTGCGGGCCGCCTTTCCATCTGTGGCATTCCGCAACAGGGCTCTCGATCAGTGTCGCGTTCCTCTCCTGCCTGCCCCCGTGACTTTCGTGGTGGAGCCTCACTTTTTCCTGAAATATCACATCCTTTGGAATGCTGTTGGTGATGGCCAATCTGCGATGGTCGCGGTGTGATTATTGCACTGACCTCCCGTTATTCGGAGGCCCTCAAGCCAGTAGGGAGACAACTCGTGGAGGCTGAACAACAAGCGGTGCTCCTCGTCGTCGAGGATGATCGGGATATGCGGAGCCTGCTCTGCGATGAGTTGTGGGACTTGGGCCTCCGGATCGTAGAAGCCGAAGACGGCCACGCAGCCCTTGAGCAACTGGAAGAGTGCCGGCCCAGGCTGATCCTGTCGGATCTTCGCATGCCGGCGGGGGGGCTTGACTATGTGGCCCGATTGAGGATGCTGGCGCCGCAGGTGCCCATCGTTCTGATGACGGCCTTCGGCGACCCCGAGACGAAAGCGCAAGCCTATGACTATGGGGTTTCCGCTTTCGTGGAGAAGCCCGTTCGGATGGCCGAACTGAAGATGACAATCAAGAATCTGCTGAACCACAAGCTGAGGAGCTGAGAACAGATGGCTGATGGCTTCGGTCCTTCCTCGCTCCAACTCCTAGCCGTCTGCTATACGCCATAAGCTATTCGCTATCGGCTCCAATCCGTGAGAAAAGAGATGGCCGGATCTCCATTCACATCCGATATCCCCCTTCCCTTCGGTGACCCGATCCTTGCGGCTCGCGTCGAAGCGATCAAGCAACTGGCGCAGGGGCTCACGGAGCGCGTGGCCGTGCTCGACCGGGATCGCAACGTCATCTATGCAAACGAAGCGGCGTGGACGGAGAGCGCCCCAAGCCCCGACCACGCTCGACCGGCGAAGTGCTACGAAGCGTTCGTCCAACGACAAGATCCCTGCGGTGCCTGTCCCGCCCTCAAGGTCTTTGAGTCCCCCGGTGTCTCCTGCGTCTCCTGTTCCACTGGTGGTGATGGGACTGCCTGCGGAATGTACCAGGCCTTTCCGCTTGTCACGAGTCAAGGTGATACCGGCCTCGTCCTCGTGCTGTTCAAAGGACGGGGAGGGCCATTGACCGGCACGACATCGACGGTGAGTCAGACGCCTTCGGAGTCCTACGACACGCACCTCGGCGCCCTCATCGGTCGGAGCCCCGTGATGCGGCAACTCTTCGAAATGATCCGTCTCGTCGCCGACAGCGAGGCCACCGTGCTCATCCAGGGCGAGAGCGGGACCGGCAAGGAACTCGTGGCGCGGACGATCCACCAACTGAGCGGTCGAAGCGAACATTCCTTTGTGGTGGTGGATTGTGGATCGTTGCCGGAATCGTTGCTCGAAAGTGAACTCTTCGGCCACGTCAGAGGCGCCTTCACCGGCGCGGTCACCACCCGAAAAGGCCTCTTTGAAGAAGCGGATGGCGGCACGATTTTCCTGGACGAGATCGCCGACACCTCACCGGCTTTTCAAGCCAAGCTCCTCCGGGTCCTGCAGGAGGGAGAGATCAAGCCGGTCGGCAGCAGCCGAGGCAGCAAGGTCGACGTCCGGGTCATTTCCGCGACGAACAAGGATCTGGCCGATCTCGTGAAGACCAAGGGCTTTCGGCAAGACCTCTACTATCGCCTGGCAGTCTTGCCGCTGTATCTGCCCCCGTTGCGGGACCGGCGGGAGGATATCCCGCTGCTCATCGACCAGTTCGTGGCCGCGTCCTGCACGAGGCATCGCCAACCCCTGCGGTTGGTGTCCCCGGAGGTCAGGCACGCCTTGACTGACTCGCCATGGCCGGGCAACGTCCGCGAGTTACAGCATTACATCGAGCGGGCCGTGGTCACGACGACCGGGCCCGAGCTGGCTCGTTCCAACCTTGTGGCGCTCGGGCCTGCTCCCGCACTGACCGACCTGAAGAGTGTCGCGCGCGGCGCCGCAGGACAGGCCGAGCGGCTTGGCATTCTCGAGGCCCTTCGCCAGACCGAAGGCAATCGCGCAAAGGCGGCCAAACTGCTGAAGATCAGCCGTGCCAGCCTGTACAACAAGCTTCGATCCTACCGCATTGATACGATCTGAATTCCAAGTGAGACTTCGCGTTTACCTGCCCCGCGGATCATTTTTTCGTCACATCTGCCCCGTCTTGCCCCAATTGTTGAACAAAGCTGTCCAATAGTATAGACAATATAACTCATTCACATTCAATGGTTTTATCGAATACACATTAGTTTCGTGTCTAAGCTCTTGGAGTGTCGCCCCAGGATGCCTCACCGAGGTTTGAGAGTCGCCCTTGTCTAAGTGAGCAGTCTCATTAAGGAAATCTTCCATGTGTGGGGTTCCCCCATCTTAGGTATGGTTGTTGCGGACTACACGCCGGGCTGATGGGGAGAAGGGTAGATAGGACCGGCCTCCGAAGGACCCTAACCGACCGAAAGGTAGGCTCTCCATCAGCCCCTTAAAGTTCGAGGGCGCGAGGCTCAAGGCCGGGTTCACCGAGCGGTGACAGAATGGGTGCTCATCCACTATCCATCCATTGATGTTGGCCGCTCATGTACTGAGCGGTTGGACTTTTACGGTTATCTCACAAAGGAGGCCGAGACATGAGGATTTCACACCGACAGGGCCAGCGCCGCGCGCTCCACAGCGTGATGGGGCTGCCGGCGGTGCTTCTGGCAACGAGTCTGGTGTCCCCACCAGGGTTGTTCGCCGCTGAGGAGCACCAACACCAGGGGCACGCGACTCCCACCGCGATGCCCGGGTGGCAGCAACAGCTCAAGGGACAGACGATCGTGGAGGAGACGATCGAGGGGCGGGCCGGGCGCTCGGAGCGCCTGGAGTTGCAGCATCACCGGTTGATGCGCAAGGTTGAAGAACAGGCGCAGCAGGACGCCAAGGCCCAGATGACCTCCGGTGCCTTCAATGGCATGTCCATGATGCACCAGTATATGGGGCAGGATGGATCAAGCTTCCTGCTCATGACGGACGCATCCAAGGGTGAGCCGGTTGCGCTCACGGGCGGGAAGTGTCCGGCCGGCGTGCCGACGAAGCAGTATGACGTCTCGATGATCAATATCGAGGTCACGTTGAATCGCTGGCTCGATTTCTATCCCGGCTATATGTACGCCCTGACGGAGGATCTCGACAAGATCAGAGCGGAAGAGGCGAAAAATAAGGCGGCGCGCGATAAAGAGGGGTTCGACCCTGGCGCGGTCAATACGGGGCTCCAGGGCGATGCGATTCAACCGCTGGTCCTGCGCGTCAACCAGGGCGATTGCGTGAAGATGACGCTGCGCAACCAGATGGAAGGTGAAGAGGGGAGTCTCTTCATTTCGGCTTCCAGCATGGTGGTCAGCGCCACCGGCAAGCCGGCCACAACGACAAATCCGGATTCCATCGTGTCGCCGGGCAAGACGCAGGAGTTCGAGTGGTATATCCATCCCCACATGCAGGAAGGGGTGCGGCAGTTCCACTCCTACAGCCATGACCGTGAGTTGACGGTCCTGGGTCTCTTCGGCGCCTTTATCGTGGAGCCGAAGGGGTCGAAGTACCTGGATCCGCTCGGCACGGGGCCTGCGCCTGAGACCAAGAGCGGCTGGCAGGTGATGATTGACAACGGATCCGGACCGGACTTCCGCGAGCACGTGATTTTCTATCACGAGATCGGGGATGAAGCCTTCCGTCCGTTGAACAAGAAGGGCGACTTCCTGCCGCAGCGCGATCCGCTCACGGATGCCTATCGTCCGGGTGGCCGCGCGTTGAACTATCGCAGCGAGCCCTTCGGCATCGACGAGATGCACCTGCAGCATGAATACTTCGGATTCGAAGATGAATCGATGGCCTACAGCGCCTATACGTTCGGCGATGTGCCGACGACGATCCCGCGCGGCTATCTCGGTGATCCAACGAAGTGGCGCATCGTGCACGGCGGATCGGAGGTGTTCCATTCCCACCACCCGCACAGCGGGTCGATCCGGTGGCAGCGCAGCCCGCGGGCTACGGAGCAGGACTTCTGGGCGGCGGGGGCGGACGGACCGATCAAGTATCCGGTCGTCCGGACCAAGTCCGATCGAGTGGACGTCGAAGTGATCGGCCCCTCTGAAGCGCTCGACCTCGAGGCCGAGGGTGGGGCGGGGCAGTCCCAGCATCTGGCGGGGGAGTTTCTGTTCCACTGTCACGTGGCGCACCACTACGTGGCTGGCATGTGGGGCTACGCCCGCGTGTACAACACGTTGCAGGTCGGCCAGTACCATACCGATACCATGCCGGACATGCGGGAACTGCCGGACCGTCAGGGCCGGATCCAGCGCGGAGTGTCCTCCGACAAGCTGATCGGCACCACCGTGGACTGGTTCGGAAAGTCGTTCAAGATCGTACCTCGGAATCAGAAGACCAACTGGAAATCGGCCCCCGAGGTCGTGAACATCAAGGATTGGGTGGAGATGTTCCTGCCGGCGCAGGGCAAGCCGGGTCATACGGACGACGAGAAGGCCCAGATCATGTCCTACGATGCCACCGTGTGGGACTGGAAGTGGGACGGCGATGTGGCCAAGGGCGAGCGGGAGAGCACGGCCAAGTACCCGAAGTACCCTGCCGCCGCCAAGTGGGACGACAGCACCAGGCCGGCGATTCTCTTTGACCCGCTGACGGGCAAGATGTCCTGGCCGCTGTTGAAACCGCACTTCGGCAAGCGGAATCCCTTCTCCGCCAACCACAGCGGGGCGCCGTGGTTGGAGCCGATCCACCAGGATGAGAACGGCGACCGGACCAGCGAGCCGGCCAAGCCCGGCGAGCAGGGTCGGTGGAGTTTGTGCCCGGACAACGCCAATCAGAAGTTCTACAACATCAAATTTATCCGGCTCCCCATCACCCTTGCTAAGAAGCAGGGCAAGGAGCCGGCGATGGTCGACAAGGACGGCCTGATCTATGTGCTGGCCGAGGAAGAAAAGTTGGTCCGGGCCAACGACGACTTGAAATACCCGCTCGTGATCCGCGCAAATGTGTATGATTGCGTGGATTCCATCCTGACGAGCGAGTGGGATGACGACGACTACACGAATTTCCAGTCGTCGAAGATCAACATCCATCCTCACTTCTTCCAGTTCGACACCGGCAACTCGGATGGCGTGATCTCAGGCTTCGAGTATGAGATGTCGGTCCGGCCATATACCATGCATGAGAAGAAGCACAAGCATGGGTTGCCGGTGCCGATGAACTCCAAGCTCACGGAATCTGTGAAAGCCGGCGCGAAGTCCATCAAGATCAAGATGGCGATCGGCGCCACGAAGTACCACGTGAACACGGAGTTGCAAGTCGGCGCGGATTGTCTGGAACCGAGCAAGGATACCAGCACGTCCTTGCAGCGTGAGAAGAGCTGCTCGGAAGTGGCCAGGATCAAGGAGATCAGCGGAGACACGATCACCTTCGTCAAACCGTTGAAGCACAATCATCCGGCCGGCGATATCGTGACGCCGGAGTTTGTGCGCTATCGGTGGTGGGTGGACGTGGACTTGGGAACCGTGTTCTGGCACGACCACGCGTTCGGTGCGACGACCTGGCCGCACGGCGGGTTCGGCGTCACGATCGTCGAACCGTTCGGATCGACCTACCATGACCCGAAGAACAGCAAGTTGGTCTGGAGCGGCCCGATCGCGGACATCCACAGCACCGAGCCGATCGGCTACGGCGTGAACGGGAGCTTCCGCGAGCTGATGGTCTCGATCCACGACACGGTGCCCCATACGGTCAACGTCATCCAGGCCGGGAATCCTCCGGGACAACCGATCGAAGTGGCGTTGGAGGCGGGGAAGACGGTGTCGTTCCAGATGCCGGAGAAGATTCTAAACGCGCCGAATCAGTACATCAACGGCGGGACGCACACGACGGGGAGCGGCTTCAACTTCCGCGCCGAGCCCTTCGCGCAGCGCCTCGCGAACAATCCGGACACGTCCAAGCTGTTCAGCAGCGCGATCCATGGTGATCCCGATACGCCCATGTTGCGGGCCTATGTCGGCGACACCATGGTGTTCCGTCTGCTGCACCAGCTCATGAACGAGTCGCACGTCTGGACGATCTCCGGACATACCTTCCTGACGGAGCGGTATGCGGGGGATGCCAATCGGAAGAATTCGATCCACGTCGGGATCGCCGAGCGGTATGACCTCGTGACCAAGGCCGGCGGGTTCCAAGGCATGCCGGGCGACTACATCCACTTCAACGGCCGGAGTTCGCACTTCGCCGAAGGGGGATGGGGCCTTGTCCGTGTGCTGGACAAGCACGCGGATGATCTGATGCATCTGCCGTCCGGGACGAAGCCCGTGCAAATTCCGACGGTGCCGTCGTCCGTGTGTCCGGCTGATGCGCCGGTGAAGACTTTCAACGTGGTGGCCATGGACCGCCCGTTGAAGTTGAACCCCAAGGCGCCGGATGTCATCGAGGTGGACTTCGAGCGGAAGATCGAAATGACCGTGCCGGAAGGCAAGATCTTCGCGCTGGAGGAGGAAGTCACCAAGGTGGCGGGTACCGTGATGCCGCATCCGCTGACGTTGCGGGTGAATCTGGGCGACTGCGTGAAGGTGAATCTGAAGAACAAGATGAAGAGCAGCCGGGCGTCTTTCTTTGCGCCGGGGTTGGCCTTCAATCCGAAAGATTCACTGGGCCTGAACGTCGGACACAACCCGGGCGATCAGACGATCGCGCCGGGCGAAAGCCGCACCTCCACCTTCTACGCGCATCCGGCGAACAAGGAGACGACGTCGCTGGTGTGGGACGGCGGCAACATCGTGACGAATCCGAGGAACGGGCTGTACGGGGCGGTCATCGTCGGCGCACGCGGGTCGCAGTATCGCGATCCGGTGACCGGCGAGGATCTCTCGCAGAAGAATGCCTGGCGGGCGGATGTGATCGTAGACCGCAGCCTGCCGGAGAATGCGGGGAAGGTCAATTACCGGGATGTGGCGCTCTTCTTCCAGGATGAAGACAACATCATCGGCACGGCCTTCATGCCCTACGTGCAGAACGTGGCGGGGCTGACGGCGGTCAACTACCGGTCGGAGCCGTACAAGTTCCGCGAAGAGCAGGGCTGTAACCTCGGGAAGATCTTCCAGCCGTGCAAGGTGGACGCGCCTGAAGATCCGGCGACCCCGACGATCGAAGCCCATGCGGGCGATCCGATCCGGATCCACGTGATCGGCGCCAACAGTGAGCAGAACGGGATGTTCGGCGTGGAAGGCCATGAGTGGCCGATCGAGCCGTACATGCCGGGCGCCGACATGATCAGCGTGGTCGAGTACGCGGGATCTGAGACCCTGGACGTCTTCCTCCGTGGCGGTGCGGGCGGACCGTATCGGCAGGTGGGAGATTTCGTCTGGTCCAACCAGCGGTTGCCGTATACGCAATCCGGGCAGTGGGGCTACCTCCGCGTGCTGCCCGTCGGCGATCAGCGAGTGCTGCCGTTGGCCGGGGCCGGCACAGCGGGCAAGCGGGCGGACCTCCAGCCGGAGCGGCCTGCGGAAGGGACGGCGATCCCTACCGCGATGAAGTAGCACGTAGACCTGAGGTGCGAGGACTGAGGACTGAGACGAACGTGTACTCAGCACTCAGTCCTCAGCACTCAGAACTGGAGCAAAAAGGGGGGGCCGCAGTCAACATGTGGCTCCCCCGTCTTGTTTGTACGTGCTGAGTGGGTGGAAAGTGCTGAGTGCTGAGACGCGAGTGCTGAGTATCGCCCGGAGGTATCGAGTATCGGGTGCTGAGTATCGAATAGCAGGCTCGCTACTCGTTACTCAGCACTCAGGACTTCTTCGGAGAGGAGGCCGGTTATGAGACGGGAGGGGCGAGCCTCAGTGCTCCAGGTCATCACGGTGGCGCTGTGCCTGATGGCCGGGCAGGTGGTTCACGCCTATGACGAGATCACGGTGGTGAACGGCGGCTCGATCGCGGGGCGCGTCACGCTCACCGGCCAGATCCCGAAGCCCAAAGGGTACAACCTCACCACATTGCCGGACGCGGTGTACTGTGGCCGCGTGTCGGACGGGAAAGGATGGCGGATCCTCCAGCCGTTTCATACCGGGCCCCATGGAGAGTTTCAGCAGGTTGTGGTGTTCCTCCAGGAGATCGGAAGGGGGAAACCGTACGAGGCCGATCTGCCGCCGCGCATCGAGGCGCGTGATTGCCGGTTCATGCCCTTCGTGAATCTGGTGCGGGATGAGCACGATGTCGTGGTCGTCAATATGGATCCGGCCCTGCACGACATTCAGGCCTATGAAACGTCCCACCTCGGTCCGCGAGTCCTCTTCAACGTGCCTCTCCCCATCAGCGCCCGATACCCCCATGAAGCCGGACTGAGCGCGCATTTTCATAAACACTTCGAGGGCATTCCGGTCAAGCAAACCGTGAAGATGACGAAGGGGC